>NZ_JAUQTX010000460.1:0-2207 GCF_059803775.1 Azospirillum sp. UFLA03-27
ATTCCGCGTCCGTCAGAACCTCGCTTCCGTACTCAACTGCCATCCCAACCAAATGGGCACGGACCTCAAGCGCTAACAGCCCCTAAAGACAGGTGGAAACTCCGGCCCTGTCGGTGCCGGTTGAATACTGGCTCTTCCGCAAACCCGACACTGCTGGCGAAATCAGGTGGCGCCTGCAAGCCGGACGAGTTGGCCGAAGTGCGACCGCCGGGTTGGCGCGATCGGGACGCCGGCCAGCCAGTCGCCGATCCTGACCAAGTTCATGGCGGCGGCGATGGCAACGTGCTGGAGACGGGTCTTCCCGAGGCCGACGTACCGAGCCCGGCGCAGGCCGAAGCTGCGCCCCTCCTAGGACAGGGTCGCCTCCACCCCGGCCCGCAGCGCGTGCACGGCCCGGAACTCCGGGGTCCGTTCGCGCTTGCGCGTGGCCTGAAGCGCTTCGAACTCCCGTCGGTCGCGCAGCGTCATCACCCGACGCGACGCGGTTGGACCGGCACAGTCCGCGCGGTTCGGGCACGGCTTGCAGTCAACCTGGGAGAACTTCACTTTCACCGTTTCCCAGCCGAACTCGGCGCTCGCCGTCCGACCCGAACTTTTGTCTCCTCTGGGACACGTCACATGCTGGGCCTCCCAATCGACCTGGAAGGCGGCTGCGGCAAAGTCCGTTCCCCGGCGCGCCTGCCATTGCAGGTCGGGGCGGGTCGGCCCGACCAGATCAACGCCAAAGTCCCGTGTGACCTCGATCAGAAGAGCGGCGTCGAGGTAGCCGGTGTCCACCAGGTGCTGGGCGGGCAGCAGCCCTTTGGCGGCCAGAGCCCGATGGGCCGGTGTCGTCACCTCGCCATCGGCGGTGGGCGCGGTTTCGGTCTGCACGTGGGTGATGATCCGCGGCCGTCCTTCGTCGCAAGACTCGGTCAGGTGAACCTTGTAGCCGACCCAGGTTGTGGTTCGCTTGCGCCCGTAGCGGGCATCCGGATCGTACGGCGAGCTGATGAAGCGTGATGACGACGCATAGCCTTCAGCGGGACCGCGCCAGCGGACGCCGTCGTCGCACAGGTAGAACTGCTGGACCCAAATGCGGCGTAGGATTTCCACCGCGGGCAGCCGGCGCAGCCAGTCCGGAGCCTCGTCCGCCCAAATCGCCGCCAACAGGTGATGGCCATCCTCGCCCAGTTCCCGAACATGCCCGTCGCGGCCGGCCCGCGCTTTGGCGGCGTGCCCCCAATCGCCATGCCCGCTGTAGCGATCGGCCCAGTGCGGCCGCGTCTGGCCGAGCAGCCATTCCGGCGCGGCGACGGCGAGCACATTCAATGCCTGCCGGAACGCTTCGGTGGCGGCGTCGATACGGCTGCGCATCTTGACAGCGGCCAGAACGTGGGTGGAGTCGGTGCGTTGGCGGCCCCGTGGGCGACCCAGGCGGTGGGCGATGGCCACGGCGAGCACCGCATCCAGCAACTCGTGCTCGGCATGCCCGTCCACGAGCCTGGCCCGGAATTCACACAGGACGGTGCTGTCGAAGCCAGGGTCGTCGAGCGGCAGGGCCAGCAGGTACTTCCAATCCAGGCGGGCTCGCACCGCATCGGCGGCGTCGCGATCCTACAGGTTCTCGGCGAACTGGAGCAGGGTGATCAGCGCCAGCCGCCACGGGGCTTCGGCCGAGCGGCCGCGCGTGGAGAACAGCCGGGCAAAACGGGCGTCGTCGAAGAAAGGCCCAAGGCTGTCGCGCACATCCATCAGCCGGCAGCCGCGGGGAAACGCCGCCCGGGCAACCTTGGCCGTTTCCCCGTGCACGGTAGTGGCGGGATTGGGACGAAGGGAGATGGCTGGCGTCCTTTCGGAGAGGTCAAACCCTCTTCAACCCGACCAGCGCTGCACCATCGCAAATCCCCAAGGCATTTCGCCAGCAGTGTCGAGTTCCGTGTAATGAGACCTGTGCGCGGCTGGGAGATGCCGGCGGAAAATCCAGGCGTTGAGCGCCAACGACCTGATTTGTCGCGGCCGTGGGCGCTGAAGACAGCGCCAAGCGCGCTGCAGGCACACTCCTCCCCTGATCATGCCGGAACGGGCTTCAGGATGGTCGCCGCCCGACGCAGGTTGTAGGCGATGGCCGTAAGCCGGACCTGGAGGCCGAAGGGGACTGTCTGAAATTTCGTGTACGGGCCATAACTTCGGGACCGAAGGAGGCCCCGCATGGCACGACGCAAACA
>NZ_JAUQTX010000461.1:0-2093 GCF_059803775.1 Azospirillum sp. UFLA03-27
GCGTATAATCGTCGGCAGCGTCAGATGTGTATAAGAGACAGGGTCCAGCCCACCGCCACCCCGGCCAAGGCCGCCAACGAGCCGGTCGCCGCGTAACCTCTCGACTTTGAACGGAGAAAAACCCCCTTGCCGCCGGCGAGGGGGTTTTTCTTTTCCAGCGTCTCAGCGCTTGCCCTTCTTGCCCTGGATGCTGGTGATCTGCTGGGTGGCGAGGTTGCCCTGACCGATGGCGGCGTTGAAGGCACTGCCGACGTTGTTGAACTGGATGCCGCCGCTGGCCAGAGCCGCGGGCAGATGCGGCAGCGGGCCGAAGTTGCTCATCACCGGGTCGAAGAAGCCCTCGGGCGGCGGGCCGCCGTTTCCGGTGGTCACGCCCGGCTGGGGCTTTGGCGCCGGAGCCTTGGCCGGCACTGGAGCGGCGGCTTGGACCGGTGCGGGCGCCTGGCCGGTGGAGGCCTGCGGGGCAGCCTGCTCTGCGACGCCACCGCTGCCGCCACCGCCGGAGCCATCCGCGCCCTGGAAGATGAACTGTTCCGTCACGTTGCTGTCGCCGAAGGACAGGGCCAGCGAGCTGTCGAAGTTGTTCACGATGAAGGGCGCGTCGATGAAGGTGAAGTTCGGCACGATGGGTTCCGGCGGCGGCTGGCGGCTGGCGGCCAGCGCCTGGCCCTTGTTGAAGCCGCCCAGGAAGCCGGCGTCGCCGCGGATCTTGGCAATGGCCTGCTGATGCTTGGCCTGCCGGCTGACGTTGGGGTTGGTTACCGTCGCCCCCGGAGGCGCGCCGCGCTGGGCGGCGTTGACGAAGACGGGCTGACGTGGCAGCAGCGGCGGCATCCCCATGCCCATGCCCATCGACATGCCGACCGCCGCGCCCAACTGCGGGTTCACGGAGAAGCCGCCCGCGTCCTGGGCGGCGGCGGTTCCGCCCAGCAGCGCCAGGGTGGCGAGGCCGGACAGCAGCGGCGCGTAGCGGCGGATGCGGATCATGGCGGGGCTCCTCTGTTCGGCGGTGTGCGCTGATCCTAGGGTGGCCGACCGGGGAGCCGCTGTGAGGCGGGCCACAGTCGGGGCGCTTTACGCCTCTTCCTCAAAAGGGAAGTTCTTGCCGAAGGGGTGATCGGGCATCGGAGCGGCCTGCGGGGGCATCGGCGGCATCGGCATCGGCTTAAGGTCCGGCTGCGACGGGCCGCGGCGGCAGGCGGTGTGGCCGTTGACGGTCTCGCAGGTTAGCGCGCCCGGCCCGGTCACGCAGGTCGTCCGGTCGTTGACCGTTTGGCACGACAGCGAGCCCGAGCCGCGGCTGCACACCGTCTTCCCGTTGACCGTCTGGCAGGCGAGGTTTTCGGCGGCGGCGGTCTGCGGGGTTCCGGCCAGGGCCAGGATGGCGGCGAGCGCACCGAAGACCGGCAGGGCGAAGCGGAGCATGACGGCAGTCCTCCAGTGAGGAATCCGGAAAGGGGCGCCGCCTTGCGGATCGGCGGCGCCGGATGGGGTGGGTCACTGCGCCTTGAGACCAAACAGATTCTGCCCGGCGGCGTTGCCGATGCCGGCGGCGACGTTGGTCGTCACACCGACGTTGGTGTCGAGCAGGCCACCCTTGCCGAAGCCGAAGGTGACGCCGGTGACGTTCTGCTTTGCCTTGTTGCCGATGCCGGCGGCGACGTTGGTGGCGACGCCGACGTTGGTGTTCACCAGCGACCCGCCGGTGCCCTGCTGCATGGTGAAGACGTTCTGCTTTGCCTTGTTGCCGATCCCCGCCGCGAGGTTCGTCGCGACGCCGACGTTGGTGCTGGACAGGGAGGGCGCCGCAGCGAAGGGGCTGCCGAAGCCCGGCTGCATCATCATCGGGTTGACCGGCATGCCGCCGGTCTTGAGGTCGTTGGCGAAGGCGTGGGGGGCGGCGAGCAGCGTGGCGGCAGCGGCGGCGATCAGGGTCAGGCGGCGCATGGGCTGGGTCTCCTCCAGGGTGTGGGGCCGTGTGTGGCTCGATGTCCGTGGAAGAGAGGGTAGGCGGATGCCGCCCCCGCCGCTGTGGCCTGGGCCACAGTAGGGGCTGTCTCTTATACACATCTCCGAGCCCACGAGACTATAAC
>NZ_JAUQTX010000462.1:0-2128 GCF_059803775.1 Azospirillum sp. UFLA03-27
ACCAAGTCCTGCACGCCATCCATCAGTCGCTTCACCACGCCCAGGCAGTGCTTCATCGTCGACACGTAGATTTCCCCGCGGGCTGTGACCCGGGACGACAGGGCGTGGGTGGCGAGGGTCAGGGCATGGACCGGTTGGCGCAGGTCATGGTTCAACGTCGCAAGGAGCCGGGTGCGCGCCGCGTTGGCCCGCGCCAGTTCCTTGGCCTGTGTCCGTGCGGCTTCGGCCGTCTCCTGCAACGATTCAAGCAGGCGGACGTTGGACAGCGCTAGGGCCGCCGATCGGGCGATCGCCAGCAGGAGGGTGACGGTGCCCGTGTCGGGCGTGTGCCGCGTCGCCCAATACGCACCAATGGCGGCGATGGGCTCGGGCGCGCCGACCGGCACCATGACAAGGCTCCGCACGAAGGTGGGGCGATAGGCTTCGTGTGGGATGCGTGGATCGGCGTAGATGTCCGGAATGACCGCCGGTTGTCCGGTCAGCATAGCCCAGCCGGAGATGCACGTGCCCATGGGGAACCGCTGCCCCTTCCACAGCGGACTGATCGCGTCCTCCTCGACGTAATGGCACAGGTCGCCGTCGCGCAGCACGATGGTGACGCCGTCGGCGCCGGTCAGGCGGCGGGCCGCCGTCCGCAGGACGGAGACCACGGTCGGCAGGTCACGGGCAAAGAACAGGCGTTCGTTGAGATCGACGATCGCGGTCAGATGGTCGGCGTCGCGCAGGGCGGACGGTTGCAGGGCATCGGTGTCGGCAGCGGGCATCAGCCACGGTTCCCAGGCGGTTCGTCACGCCAACAATCCTTGGCATGAAGAAGCGTACGCGCGCTTCGTACCCCGAAATATAGCGCATGGACGCCGCTTCCGCAGCAGGAACTCCAGCGCCGTTGACGGCCTGTGCTTGGGCAATCGTAACCATTTGAGGTCGGTCCGGTTCCGGGGAAATTGTCGGAACCGGTTGAATTGGCGAAGGGTTGAATCGCCATGACAGCACGGAGGCAATCCATGGCGGAGGCTCTCAGCAACCGAACCATCGACATCGTCAAGGCCACGGTTCCCGCTCTGGAGAAAGGCGGTACCGCGGTCACCGACCGCATGTATCAGCGATTGTTCCGCACCCCGGAAATCCGTGACCTGTTCAATCAATCTCATCATGGCGAGACCGGGTCGCAGTCCAAGGCGCTGACGGCGGCGATCATCGCCTATGGCCGCAACATCGACAACCTGGGTGTGCTGGCTTCGCGGGTGGAGCGGATCACGCAGAAGCATGTCGGGCTGAACATCCTGCCCGAACATTACCCCTATGTCGCCGATGCCTTGCTGGGCGCAATCAAGGACGTGCTGGGCGACGCCGCGACCGACGAGGTCCTCGACGCCTGGGGTGAGGCCTATTGGTTTCTGGCGGACGTGCTCAAAGCACGGGAGGCCAGCGTCTACGCCGGGCTCGCCGCAGCGCCGGGCGGATGGAACGGCTGGCGCGACTTCACGGTGGAGAGCGTGACGCCGGAGAGCGACATCATCCGCTCCTTCATCCTGGTTCCAGCAGACGGGCGCGGTGTGATCCGCCACCGCCCCGGTCAGTATCTGACCTTCGCGTTGGATGTGCCGGGAGCCGGTGCGCTGAAGCGCAACTATTCCATCTCCTCCGCTCCGGATTCCCGGTCCTACCGCATCAGCGTCAAGCGGGAGGTGGGCTCGGGCAGGCCGGCGGGTCTGGCCTCCAACTGGCTGCACGATCACGCCAAGCCGGGCACAACGCTGAAGGTGGCGCCCCCGGCCGGCGAATTCTTCCTCGACGAGGCGTCCGCCGGGCCGGTCGTGCTGCTGAGCGGTGGGGTCGGGCTGACCCCGATGATGAGCATGCTGGAGACCATTGCCGGTTCCGGCGGTGGCCGGCCGACATGGTACATTCACGGCGCCGAGAACGGCCGCGTCCACGCGATGCGCGATCATTCCCGGGCCCTCGCCGCTCAAGCTCGCAACATCACGCTGCGCACCTATTACAACGCCCCTGAGCCGGCCGACGTTCAGGGGCGCGACTACGATGAACAGGGTTTCATCAGCATGGATTGGATCGTCGCCAACACGCCGACGCAGGAGGCGGCCTACTATCTGTGTGGCCCTCGACC
>NZ_JAUQTX010000463.1:0-2071 GCF_059803775.1 Azospirillum sp. UFLA03-27
GTTATAGTCTCGTGGGCTCGGAGATGTGTATAAGAGACAGGGGTGGGACCGGCCATGCCGGGCTTTCTGCTGGCCGCGGTCTTCGCCGCCACGCTGGCGAAGGCGCCCGTCCTGCTGGGCCTCGCCGCCATCGCCCTGCCCGCCGCCGCCCAGGCCGCGACGCTCGCCGGCCGGGCGCGGGCCGCGGCGGAGGACACCGTTTTGCTGGCGGCGCGCGGACGCGGGATGGACGGCCCTGCCCTGCTGTGGCGGCTCGTCCTGCCGCTGGGGCTGTCGGCGGCGATGGGCGGCCTGCGCAGCGCCGTGGCCGGAACGGTGACCGCGGCCGTGGCGGTGGAAAGCCTGTTCGGCCGCACCGGTGCCGGACAACTGTTCGTCGAGGCGGCGCGCGCCGGGGACACCGGCATGGCCGTCGCCGCGCTCGCCGGTCTGTGCGGCCTCGCCGTGCTGCTGGGCGCCCTGGGCGGCGCGCTGCACGGCCGGATCGACCCACGGGTCCGGATGGCCTGATGCACGGACCTGCCGGCACCGACTCCCGCACCGATCCTCATTGGCGCGACGGCCCCTGGCAGAAGGCCGGGCAGCGGCTGACCGCGCACCGGCCCGCCGCCGCGGGGCTGGCCGTTCTCGCGGCGCTGATGCTGGCGGTCGCGACGGGCCTCGTCGTCGGGGGCGGCCCGGTGGGGGCGGCGCTGGCCGCCGGGCACCAGAGCCTGACCTTCGCGCTGCTCGGCGGGCTGGGCGGGGCCGCCCTCGGCCTGCTCTGGGGAGGCACCGCGGTCGCCCTGGGCGAGCGGGCGGAGCGGGCGATGATGGCGCCCGCCATCGCGCTGACCGGCCTTCCTCTGGCGCTGGTCCTGCCGCTGGCCGGCGGATTGCTGGGTGCGGATCGCGGGCTGGCGCCGATGGCCGTGGTGACCGCCCTGATCGCCGCCCCCGCGGTGGCCGTCATCACGCGGGACGAGCTGCGCGCCCTGCTGCGGCGGGAGTTTCTGAGCGCCGTCGAGGCCGCCGGTATCCCCAACGGACGCCGGCTGCGCCGCCACATCCTGCCCAACGCCGTCCTGCCGCTCGCCGCGGCGGCCTGGACCGCCCTTCCCCGCGCCCTGATGGCGGAAAGCCTCGCCAGCTTGCTCGGCCTCGGCCTGCCGGAGGGGGTGACCGGCTGGGGAACCGCCATCGGCGCGGCGGCGCGGGCGGGCGACGCCACGGCGCTGGCCGGCCCGGCCCTGCTGCTGGCGCTGACGCTGTGGGCGCTGCACGGGGTGGGCGACGGGATGCGGCTGGCCTTCTCCACGACCGGAGGGCGCCGGTGAGCGGATCGGAAGAGCGCGCGCCGCTGCGGGTGGAGGGGCTGTCCCTGCTGACCAGCCGCGACATCCTGCTCGACCGGCTGAGCTTCGCCGTCACGGCCGGTGAGGTGCTGGCCCTGTCAGGCGGCGCCGGGGCCGGCAAGACGCTGCTGCTGCGCGCGCTGGCCGGCCTCGCGCCCAAGGGCATCACGGTGCTGGGCGACATCCACATCCGAGGGCGGCGCATCCTGGTCACCCAGGACGGCGCCCTGGACCCGCTTCGCACGCTGGGCGCTCAGTTCGTGGACCTGCTGGCCTGCCAGTCCGGGATGGACGAGCGCACCGCCCTGCGCTGCGCCGCCGAGGCGCTGGAGCGCTTCCAGGTGCCCGCCGCCGCGCGCCGGCTGGCGCTCCACCCGCATGAGCTGGGCGAGGCGATGCGCTGGCGGGCCGCACTGGCGCTGGCCATGGCGGCGCAGCCGGCGCTGCTGCTCGCCGACTCCCCCGCCGCCGCGCTCGACCCCACTCAGCGCGTCCGCCTGCTGAGCGACCTCGCCGCCTGGACGCGGGAAGCCGGAACGGCGCTGCTGCTGGCCGGACGCCCGCACCACGACCCAATCAAGGCCGATCCAATCCAGGCCGATCCGGTTCCTTCCGGTCTGGCCGACCGCCGCCTGATCCTGGCCCATGGGCGTCTGGAAGAACCGGAGGAGGGGCTCACCCCCGCCCCGCCCACGGTCTGTCTCTTATACACATCTCCGAGCCCACGAGACTATAAC
>NZ_JAUQTX010000464.1:0-2119 GCF_059803775.1 Azospirillum sp. UFLA03-27
GGCGGTGGACGGCGCGGCACTGCTCGGCCAGCTCGTGGAAGCGGGGCATCAGGTCGCGCTTGCGGAAGCCGACCTCCATTATGACGCGCTCCACCGCCCCGTCCGCCGCAGTGCTGGAGGCGGGAATGCCGCGCGTCTCCAGCGCCAGCAGGGCGTCAATGCGCCGGTCACGCTCCGCCGCCGCGATGCCCTGCGTCAGCGTCCGCCCGAGTTGATCCAGCGCCGCCTCGGCACGGCGTTCAGCCTCGGCGATGCGGAGGAGCACGTCATCGCGGCTGGTGGCGGTGGAAACGCTCAGCCACCCCGCCTCGAACAGCGGGGTCTTGTCGAGAAACAGATCCGGCACGATTCCCGTCAGCCGTCGGCGCGCATGCGCCCGACGATCTCCTCCAGCACCGTTTCGGCCTTGTCGTTGTCCACCTGGCAGGTGCCCGCCGCCTCGTGCCCGCCGCCGCCATATTCCAGCATCAGCGGACCGATGTTGGTCTTGGAGCTGCGGTTGATGATCGACTTGCCGCAGGCCAGCACCGTGTTCTGCTGCTTCAGCCCCCACAGCACGTGGATCGACACGTTCGCTTCCGGATACATGGCGTAGATCATGAAGCGGTTGCCGGCGTAGATGGTCTCCTCCCGCCGCAGGTCGATGACCACGACGTTGCCGCGGATCGTGCTGCAGCGGGCGAGCTGGTCGGAGAACTTCGCCTCATGCTCGGTGTAGAGGTCCACCCGCTCCTTCACGTCGGGCAGGGCGAGGATCTCGTCGATGCCGTGGCTGCGGCAATAGTCGATCAGCTCCATCATCAGCTGATAGTTGGAGATGCGGAAATCGCGGAAGCGGCCGAGGCCCGTGCGCGCGTCCATGATGAAGTTCAGCAGGGCCCAGCCCTGCGGCTTCAGGATGTCCTCGATGCCGTACTGGGCGGAATCGGCCTGATCGACCGCGGCCATCATCGCGTCGGAGATGGTCGGGAAGCGCTCCTTGCCGCCGTAGTAATTGTAGACCACGCGGGCGGCGGAGGGGGCGGCGGCCTCGATGATGTGGTTGTCGCGCTTGCCGACGCGGATCGTCTCCGACAGATGGTGGTCGAAGGCGAGATGGACGCCGGGCACATAGGGCAGGTTGGTGGTGATGTCGCGGTCGGAGATCTCGACCTTGCCGTCCTGCATGTCCTTGGGATGCACGAACTTGATCTCGTCGAGGATGCCCAGCTCCTTCAGGAGCACGGCGCAGACCAGCCCGTCGAAGTCGGACCGGGTGACGAGGCGGTATTTCGTGACGTCGGACATGCGGTTCCCCCTGATCGCCCCACAATCGGCAAGCAGGGGGAAAGTAGTCTTACGCCTTTCGTCACGCAACCGCGAACCGAGCCGTCTCCGCTCACCCCCAGGGGCTGCGCGGCATGAAGGAGGGGCCGGCCATGCCGCGCAGACGGCGCACCCGCTCCTCCATGTTCGGGTGGGTGGAGAACAGGCTGTCGAGGCTGCGCCCGTGCAGCGGGTTGGCGATGAACAGGTGCGCCGTGGCCGGGTTGGATTCCGCCGCGTAGTTCGGGATCTGGTGGGCGTAGGTGTGGATGCGGGTCAGCGCGTCGGCCAGCCACAGCGGGCGCCCGCAGATCTCCGCGCCGATGCGGTCGGCCTCGTACTCGCGGGTGCGGCTGATCGCCATCTGGACGATCATCGCGGCGAAGGGGGCCAGGACGGCGATCAGGATGCCGCCGATCAGCCCCAGCGGGTTGCCGCCCTGCCCGTTCTGACTGTTGCTCTGCGACGCGCCGAAGAACATGCCGAAGTTGGCGAGCATGGAGATGGCGCCCGCGATGGTCGCGGTGATCGTCATGATCAGCGTGTCGCGGTTCTTCACATGGGCCAGCTCATGCGCCATGACGCCGGCGATCTCCTCCGGGCTCAGCAGGCGCAGCAGGCCGGTGGTGGCGGCGACCGCGGCGTTCTCCGGGTTGCGCCCGGTGGCGAAGGCGTTGGGCTGGTCGTTCTCCATGATGTAGACGCGCGGCATCGGCAGGCCGGCGCGCTCGGCCAGCTGCTGGACGATGCCGTAATATTCGGGGGCGGTGTAGGCGTCGACCTCCCGCGCGCCGTACATGGACAGCACCATGTC
>NZ_JAUQTX010000465.1:0-2105 GCF_059803775.1 Azospirillum sp. UFLA03-27
GAAAGTGGACGAGACGGCGCTGAACGCCGCCCTGACCGGCGACATCGACGGGGTGCGCACGCTGCTCGGGCTGGAGATGACCAGTTCCTCCACCGACTTGAAGCTGCTGCGCTACGACCGCAGCCTCGGCCGCACCGACGTCACGCTGGACATCACGGTGGCCGAGGACGGCACCCTGTCCGGCGCGTCGGTGGACGGCGACGACACGCTGTTCCGGGTCAGCGGCAACCGCATCATCGGCAACGACGGCACCGCCTTCGCCGGGCTGGTGCTGGTCTACACCGGCCAGACCGGATCGGTGGACCTCGACTTCTCGCAAGGGCTGGCCGACCGGCTCTACACCACGCTGAGCGGCATCGCGGCAAAGGACAGCGGCGACATCGCCCGGATCGTCTCGCAGCTCGACGCCGACAACACCGAGATGACCCGGCGGTCCGGCGACATCAAAACCAAGGCCGGGGACTACCGCACCCGCCTGACCGCCTACTACGCCCGGCTGGAGGCCAAGGCGGAGGCCGCGAACCTCCTGCTCCAGCAGCTCAAATACAAGGAAAGCAGCGACGACTGACGGCGCCGCGCGCCGCCAACGTCCCCGCATCCCCATCCGGAGAAGCCGCGCCATGCGCAACCCGACCCTGACCAAGGCCCTGTCCGCCTACGCTTCCGCCAACAGCGCGGCGCTGCCGCCCGTGGTCGCCGTCGTCCGCCTCTACGAGACGGCGACGGCGCATCTGCACCAGGCGCGCGACGCCGCGCGGGACGGCCGGTTCGACGCCCATTTCCAGGCCATGGACCGCGCCATCACCATCCTCCTGGGGCTTGATTCCATTCTGAAATTGGATAAAGGTGGGGATGTCGCGGCAACGCTGCGGCGCTTCTATCGGTCCCTGGTCCGGCAGGCCGGTCTGGCCGCCGCGCGCCGGGACCCCGTGGCTGCGACCGAGGCCATCATCCGCCAGCTGTCCTTCATGACGAAGGCGTGGCAGACCATCGCCGCAGAACGCGGTGTGGTCCCCAGTCCAACCGGTGCTTCGGCCAAAGGGTCGCACGCATCCGTGATCGGGAGATCCATGGATCATGCGCGCGGCGGCCTGTTTGGCTGAGGACGGCACGCGTCCGTCCGGCACCCTTTCCAATTCCGTGTCCGGCGGGAGCGTCGCCGGCTTGGCGGCGGAGACTGACGAGGTTCTGATGGCGCGCATCCGTGCCGGGGACCAGGCGGCCTACCGCACGCTCGTCCACCGCCACCTGAAGCGCGCCTACGCGCTCGCCCGCCGCATGTGCGGCAGCGACGCCGAGGCGGAGGACATCGCCCAGGACACCTTCCTCCAGGTCTGGCAGCGGCGCGACCACTGGACCGACGAGGGGGCCAAGTTCACCACATGGCTCTACCGCGTGGTGGTGAACCGCTGCATCGACCACCGGCGCCGCCCGGCGGGGGAGGATCTGGACTCGGTTCCCGAGCCGCCGGACCACGCCCCCGACGCCATCACCCGCATCCAGCGCCGGCAGGTGGCCGCCCGCCTGCGCGACGCCCAGGACCGGCTGCCGGCGCAGCAGCGCGCCGCCCTCGCCCTTTATTATAACGAGGGCTTGAGCGGCGCCGAGGTTGCGACCATTATGCAAATCAGCGTAACTGCTGTGGAATCGCTGCTGAAACGCGCCCGCCAGCAGCTTCGCACGCTGTTGCGCGCCAGCGCGCAGGCCGCCAGGGATTCGTTCGAAGACGGATGACGCGATGACCGAAGACGAGTTTCGCGAACTGCTGGACCGCCACGGCGGCGATCTGGAGCGCTGGCCCCGCGCGACGCTGCGGGAGGCGCGCCGCCTTCTCGCCCAGTCCGTTGCGGCCCAGTCCATGCTGGACGAAATGGTGGCCATCGACCTTGCCCTGGCGGAAACGGACGGTGAGGCCACGCCCCCTGCCGATCTGGCCGACCGCATCTTCGAACGTGCCTTCGGCGCCGGGACGGCGTCCTCCGACGCCCTGACACCCGACGCCGTCCCCTTCCCGGGCCTGAATCGTCCGGTCTGATCCCTGCCCTTCAACAAGCGAGGATGCGCGGCGGCTCAATGCCGCCGCAGCGAGGGGGCCTGGGGGTGGT
>NZ_JAUQTX010000466.1:0-2051 GCF_059803775.1 Azospirillum sp. UFLA03-27
CCCGGGGGGGGGGGGGGGGGCCGTGGCTGCGCGCCGGCGACAATGTGCGGGCGGAGCGGGCCTACAGCCGCGCCCTGGCGCTCCAGCCGGACGATGTGGACCTGCTGATCGACCGCGCCATCGCGCGGGCCGAGACGGAGCGCTTCTGGGACGCCGTGGCCGACCTGGACGCGGCGCTGAAGAAGGACCCGCGGCGGCCCGAGGCCTATCTCTACCGCGCCGCCGCCCACAAGGCGCTCGCCAACGACCGGCAGGCCGTCGCCGACATCGACCGCGCGCTGGAGCTGCGCCCCGGCGATCCCGACGCCCTGCTGCTGCGCGCCAACATCAAGGCGCAGGCCGGCAATCTGCCCGGCGCGCGTGAGGATTGGAGCCAGATCGTCCGCAACACGCCGAACAGCGCGGCGGCGAAGACGGCGCAGGCCAACCTCGACCGCTCCGCCAGGGCGCCGGCGCCCACCGTCAAAGGCGACGCGAAGGGGCCGGCGGCCCCCGCAAAGCCCTAATCGTAGTGGGGGCGTTACGCTCATTTTACAAGGCTCCTGCGACATTTAGCCGGCTGGACGAGTGCGAACGCTTCGCAGGATCATCCGCGGCGAAGAGGGGCGGACAGGAACGCGCCCCCCACCTCCCGGTGCGATCAGGTGCAGCCATGAGCGGTCATCCCACCCCCGAAACGGGCCAGTCCCCCGGCGGACGGCATTTGGGCGAGTTGAAGAAGGGCGAGCGCGCCCGCGTGACCGGCGTCGATGAGCGGGGGGTCGTCACCACCCTTCCCGAAGGGGAGCTGGAGCGGCGCATGATCGAGATGGGGCTGGTCGAAGGCTCCCACGTCGAGGTCCTGCACGAAGCCTTTCCGGGCCGCGACCCCATCGCCATCCGCGTGAATGAGCACACGCTGGCGCTCCGCCGCGCCGAGGCGCGCGCCGTGCTGGTGGCGCCCGCCGCCTGACGCGCGGCGCCGCCACCCTCCTTCAAAGCGACCCCCTGCAAGGACATCCGGCCATGTCGGTCCTGGACTCCGCCCTGCCGCCGCGCATCGCGCTGGTCGGCAACCCGAACTGCGGCAAGACCGCCCTGTTCAACGCGCTCACCGGTTCCCGCCAGAAGGTGGCGAACTACCCCGGCGTCACCGTGGAACGGAAGATTGGGCATTTCGTCAGCCCGCTCGGCCGCCGCGTTCAGGTGATCGACCTGCCGGGCACCTACAGCCTGCGCGCCCGCTCCCCCGACGAGGAGGTGACCCGCGACGTCGTGCTCGGCCGCTTCTCGCACGAGGACAGCCCCGACCTGCTGGTCTGCGTCGCCGACGCCACCAACCTGCGCCTGAACCTGCGGCTGGTGGTGGAGCTGAAGCGGCTGGGCCGCCCGATCATCCTGGCGCTGAACATGATGGACGCGGCGGAGAAGCGCGGCTGCCGCATCGACGCGGCGGCCCTGTCCGCAGCGCTCGGCGTGCCGGTGGTGCCGACCGTCGCCATCCGCCGCGGCGGCGTCCAGCCGCTGCTGGAGCAGATCGACGGCGCCATGGCCATGGCGGCCGATGCGGCGGAGAACCCTGCCCCCTGCGGCTGGAGCGAGCCCTCCTCGCGCGACCTGCGGGCCTATCATCAGGAGGTCGAAAGGCTGTTGGCCGGCTGCGTGGCCGAGGCCGGCCTGCCGCCGCTGGCGACCCGGCGGGTGGACGCCGTGCTGCTGCACCCGGTGTTCGGGCTGGCCTTCCTGTTCCTCGTGCTGTTCCTGATGTTCCAGGCGGTGTTCGCCTGGGCCGAGGCGCCGATGAACCTGATCGACGGCGCGGTCAGCGGGCTCAAGGACTGGGTGGCCGCCACCCTGCCGGACGGCGCGCTGCGCAGCCTGCTGACCGACGGGATCATCGCCGGGGTGGGCAGCGTGGTCATCTTCCTGCCGCAGATCCTCGTGCTGTTCTTCTTCATCCTGGTGCTGGAGGCGACCGGCTATCTCGCCCGCGCCGCCTTCCTGCTGGACCGGCTGATGGGCGGGGTGGGGCCTGTCTCTTATACACATCTCCGAGCCCACGAGACTATAAC
>NZ_JAUQTX010000467.1:0-2002 GCF_059803775.1 Azospirillum sp. UFLA03-27
TCCGCCGCCACACCACCCTGTTCAGCTGAAAGTAGCATACCGCTCCGCGCCGGCCGGGATGCCTCGGCTACAAACATGTTCTGAAGCACGCGGCAGCCCGGAAGGAAAGAGAACTTCTGCATGTTCTTTCCACGTGGGCAATACCCGGTCTGCTCGCTACCGCAACCCAGACCATCCACGCAAACTGCGCAAGAACCACCGAGCCGGGGCAACTCCAGTACATGGAGACCTGATAAAGCAGGCAGGATGCTCGGACAGTTCCGGGCATCTCAAAGGATGATGTTGCCGCCGTGGAGCTTGTCCAGGCCCTGCAGGGTGATCTGGAAGTCGGCACGGCCGTCTCCGTTGACATCGCCCTGCACCATGCCGCCCGCCCAGCGCAGCTCGCCGGCCTTGCGGTGGAACTCCACGCCGTCAATGAAGGTGAAGGCCTGGTCTCCGCGCTGGCGGGTGTTGGCGTCGATACCGCTCACGTCGAGGGTGTCGTCCATGGAGAAGTCGAGGATGGTATCGTGCTGCGCGCCGTTGCCCGCCTCTTTGACGCTCCGGAGGACGAAGCGGTCCTTGCCGTCGCCGCCGGCCAGCAGGTCGACGCCCTCGCCGCCCTGGATCCAGTCATCGCCGACGCTGCCGAGCAGGGTGTCGTTCCTACGGTCGCCGTACAGGGTGTCGTTCCCGAGCCCGCCGACCATCAGCTCGGCATTCTTCGAGCCTCGCAGGGTGTCATCGCCACCGAAGCCAAGCACCGCGTAATTGCCCTTCTTGGCGTCGGAGCGCAGCGTGTCGCCGTTTCCGGTGCCGGTCTTGAACTGCCAGCTCTCCTTGAACAGCCAGTTGTAATCGACGCCGGTGGCGTCCTTAGCCGCCGCCAGGAAGTTCGCGCGCGCCTGTTCCGGCGTGGCCGCGGCCTCCTTGGTGATGAGGCTTTGCCAGAAGCGGGCGTAATTGTCTTCGCCGAAGTCCTCGTAGAGGCGATGGAGCAGCGATCCCGCGAGGTCGGCGCCGCCGAAGTTGTAGGGATTCTGTGGGGCGGTGTCGATGGCCAGCGTGTTGCGCCAGTCGAGGTTGGGGTTGGAGAAGTAGAGCTGTGACATGTCCTGCTGGATGAAGGTGACCAACTGGTCCCAACTGACCTGTTCGTTGAAAGCGCCTCCGTTGACGTCGGCGGCATTCATGGACAGGAAGCGGTTCTCGATGGCGAACCCGGTCGTGAAGGACGGAAGGCCAAGGAGGGGCTGGTCGTAGAACCAGAAGTTCCGGCCGAGCTCGTAGAAGAGCACTTGGTCATAGAGGCCGGAGTCGCGCACCCCGGTGTAGAGGGTATTGAAATATGGGGGCATAATCTCAATGCCGGTGGAGCCTAGCCATCCGCATCCGGCACCACAGGTGTTTTCAACCTCGGCGATCGAGGCTTTGCCGTTGTAGGTGAAATTCGGTCTTGGCTCTCGCCCGGTGATGCGCGCATAGAAATCGTAGGCCTCGTCGAGTTTGGAGACGATGGTCTGCATCACGCCGGCGTCGAGGTCGGACGATTGGGTGAGAAGAACGATGTTGCGCCCCTCCCACGGGGTCAGCTCCAGGGTCTCGCCCTGAAACGACGTATAGGCAACCATTTCTCGCCTCCTCAAGAAACATCTTCTTGTCTTGCGAGTGTTTGCAGGCAACCGAATGCTGTCGAGCGCAGGGAAGGGGAGTGCGTTATTGGTGGCGGTAATCTTTTTGCTACGGTCGGCGTTCCGACCGGTTGAGGACTACCTTCATTTGCAGGCTCAACCGATAATCGAGGAAGAAGATCTCGGTCGGAGGGTGTCGCGCAGTAACGAGAGCGATTCAGACGATTGTTGTGCATTTCGGGCCGGGCCCACTGTGGTGCAGGGATGCGGGATTTGCGGGGGCTTCCGGATCGGCGTCGAAGCTGTGGCCCGTGGGACTGTCTGAAATTTCGTGTACGGGCCATAACTTCGGGACCGAAGGAGGCCCCGCATGGCACGACGCAAACAAC
>NZ_JAUQTX010000468.1:0-1921 GCF_059803775.1 Azospirillum sp. UFLA03-27
GCGTATAATCGTCGGCAGCGTCAGATGTGTATAAGAGACAGCCACCGGCGTCTTCGTCATCCCCGCCGTGCCCTACCTCCAGGCGCTGGAGCTGGAGCGCGACCGGCTGATCCAGGCGCTCGGCCTGTCCTTCACGGTGTCCACGCTGGCTTTGGCCGCCGGGCTGGCGCAGCACGGGCTGTTCGACGGCACGCTGGCCTGGGGATCACTGGCGTCCCTGCTGCCGGCCCTGGCCGGGATGGCGCTCGGCCAGAGCCTCCGCCGGCGGGTGCGAGCGGAGGTGTTCCGGCGCTGCTTCTTCCTCGGCCTGCTGGCGCTCGGGCTGTTCCTGATGCTGGAGCACCTGAGGTGACTTACTCCGCAGCCGTGCCGTGCGCCACAGCGTCCGGGTCCTTGTGGGCGAACCAGCGCTTGAAGCGCCGGGACAGCGCGTCGAGGTACGTGAGGATCACCGGAACCACCAGCAGGGTGAGCAGGGTGGAGCTGATGAGGCCGCCGATCACCGCGTGGGCCATGGGGGCGCGCTGCTGAGCGCCCTCGCCGATGCCGAGCGCCAGCGGGATCATGCCGAAGATCATCGCCATGGTGGTCATGACGATGGGGCGCAGGCGGATGATGCCGGCCTCCACCACCGCGTCGCGCAGGTCCACCCCGCGGGCGCGGGCCTGGTTGGCAAAGTCGACCAGAAGGATCGCATTCTTGGTCACCAGTCCCATCAGCATGATGAAGCCGATGGCGCTGAAGATGTTCAGGGTGGAGCCGGCGACGAGAAGCCCCAGGAACACCCCGACCAGCGACAGCGGCAGCGACATCATGATGGCGATGGGCTGCAGGAAGCTGCCGAACTGCGAGGCCAGGATCAGGTAGATCAGGATCACCGCCAGTAGCAGCGCCTGGGTGGCGTAGGCCGACGTCTCGGCGATGTCCTTGGTCGAGCCGCCGAAGACGATGCGGTAGCCGGGCGGCAGCTTGATCTCCGCGATGGCCGCCTGGAGCTCCTTGCCGGCATCGCCGGCCGGGCGGCCCTGGACGTTGGCCTGGACGTTGACCTCGCGCGACAGGTCGCGGCGGTTGATCTGCGAGGCGCCGAGCGTCGTCTCGACCCGGCTGACCTGCGACAGCGGCACCATGCGCGGCGTCCCCTCGGCGTCGTTGGAGCCGGTCAGGTAGATGCGGTCGAGGTCGGCGCGGCCCGCCCGGTCGCTTTCCGGCAGGCGCACCAGCACGTCGTAGGTCTCGCCGTCTGGCGCCTTCCAGGTGGACACCTTGTCGCCGGCGAAGAGGGGACGCAGCGTGTTCGCCACTTGCGCCGTGCCGACGCCGAGGTCGCTCGCCAGATCGCGCTCCAGCCGCACCGACAGGGTCGGCTTGGCGGCCTTCAGGCTGACGTCCACGTCCACGAAGCCGTGGATGCCGGCCATGGCGGCGGTCACCTGCTTGCCGATGCGGTCCAGCTCCGCGATGTCGCGGCCCTGGACGGACACCTGGATCTGCTTCTGCACGCCGCCGACGCCGGGAATGCCGATGCCGATCTGGACGCCGGGAATCGCCGACAGCCGTTCGCGCAGCGGCGGGGCCAGGGTGTTCGGGGTGCGCGTGCGCTGGTCGATCGGCTTCAGCCGGACATAGACGCTGCCCCGGTTCTTGCCGACCGACGCGCCCGTGTTCACCGTGGAGTAGGTGTAGGCGACCTCCGGAAACTCGCGGATCGCCGCCTCGACCTGCCGCAGCTTGGCCGCCGTGTAGTCGAGCGACGACCCGACCGGCGTCTCCACATCGACGATGGATTCCCCGAGGTCGGCAGCGGGCACGAACTCCACGCCGATGCGCGGCACCAGGAAGAAGCTGCCGACGAAGATCGCCAGCGCCATCAGCAGCACCTGTCTCTTATACACATCTGACGCTGCCGACGATTATACGC
>NZ_JAUQTX010000469.1:0-1977 GCF_059803775.1 Azospirillum sp. UFLA03-27
TTGACCGTCTCCCCCTTGACCAGCGCGTCCTGCAGGCTCTCCAGAACCGCGTCCAGCGCCTTGCCGGCGTCGGCCTTGGTGCCGCCCAGCTTGCCGGCGATCGCGTCGATGAGATCGGCCTTCGTCATTCCCTACTCCCCTTGTTCATGGAGGAACCCCAGCATTCTCCAGGGCTCCAGGCGCTTCTGACCTACTCCGCCCTGCGTCCGCGCGCAAGCCAATCCCGTGGCGATTTTTTCCCCCGGTGCGGATTAAGCCACGGCATGATCCGTATGCCGAGTGTGAAGAACCAATCCGGGACGGTGATGAAAGACGAGCTGGGACAGCATCTGGACGTTCTGAGGCGCTACGCCCTGGTCCTGATGCGCGACCCCGACCAAGCCGAGGACCTCGTCCAGGAGGCGCTCGTCAAGGCCATCGAGGGAGCGTCGTCCTTCACGGACGGGCGCGACCTGCGCAAGTGGCTGCTCGCCATCGTCCACAACACCTTCGTGGACCGCTGGCGGCGCCAGCAGGCCGAACGCCAGGCGACCGGCGAGCTCAGCTCGATGGCGGAGGAAGGCTCCCCGCCCGCGCAGTTGAGCCACGTCCATCTGGGCCAGACCATCGCGGCCCTGATGACCCTGCCGGTCGAACAGCGGGAGGCCCTGGTGCTCGTGGCGCTCGACGGCATGTCCTACCGGGACGCCGCTGAGTGCCTGGGCATCCCCGTGGGCACCCTGATGTCCCGCCTGGGCCGTGCACGCGACGCGCTGCGGGCCAAGACGGGCGGCGGGCGCCAGCCGGACCAGTCCGACCGAACCCCATCAGACCGGGTCCAGCGCCCCCCGTTGCGCGTGGTGAAATGACGATGAACGAACCGATCAGCGACATCGACCTGAACGCCTATGTGGACGGCGAACTCGACGCGCAGCGCCGCATCGAGGTGGAAGCCTACCTGGAGGCCAATCCTGACGAGGCCGCCCGTGTCATGCACGACATGCGGGTGCGTGACGAGATCCGCCTGTTCATAGCCGGCCCGGCCATTGAGAAGGCGGCGGCCGAAATGGTCGCCCCCGAACCCGGCGCAGACCCCACCGCCGAACCGGCTTCCACCCCGGCCCAGCCGGCGGTCGGCGCCGGCGCGCCGCTGCCGCGGCGCAAGCAGTGGGGGGCGCTGTGGCGCCGCCCGGCGGCGGAGCTGATGAACCGGGCGCGGGCCACCAAGGGCTCGGGCCGCGGGCGGCGGGCGGTGGCGGCGCTGTGCCTCGTCGGGCTCGGCTGGACGGCGCACAGCGCGGTATCGTCCCTGTCGGTCAACCCCGTCGCCACGGCGCATGCGGCCACCCACTACATCACCATCGCGGCGCAGACCCACCAGCAGGCGCTGCACAGCGGGATCGACTTCAAGCCCTTCGCTGACGCCGCCAATTCCCTGGTGAACCGGCTCGCCCCCGCCAATCCGGAGGTCGCGGTGCCGATCCCGCAGCTCGACATCGGGCAGGCGCCGGACGGGCTGCGCACGGTGGCCTGGGACGGTGGGGTCGCGGTGCAGGCGGCCTACCGCCACGGCGGGTCCGAGCTGATCACGCTGTTTGCCAGCGAGGTCGACCGCTTCGCCGTCACCGAACCCCAGGCGGAGCGGATCGGCAACGTCTCGGTCGCCTATTGGCAGGTCGGGACGACGGTCTACGCGCTGTGCGGCGAACAGCCGGAAAAGGAAATCCTGGCCCACGCCCGCGACGCCCGCATGGCGTGGTTCTGAAGCAGACGCACTGAACGACAAGCATCCGAACGATAAGCATCCGAAGGACATGGTGAGACAATGAGCGGACCCTTCTACGGCAACCAATTCGGCAGCGCGGCGCCGGCCTACGGCGCGGCGTTCGACGAGGGCCTGCGCAAGCACATGCTGCGGGTCTACAACTTCATGATGCTCGGCCTGGGCGTGACGGGGCTTGTGGCGCTGTTCGTGGCGAGCACGCCGGCGCTGTACGT
>NZ_JAUQTX010000046.1:0-33837 GCF_059803775.1 Azospirillum sp. UFLA03-27
TCGTCAGCGCGTTGCCCACCGTCGCCGTGCCGCTCACGCTCGGCACCGCGCTGTTCACCGGCGCGCTGTTCAGGATCGCCGTGTAGGCGGAATAGGCGGTCGTCGTGTTGGAGTTGCCGTCGTTCGCGATCACCGCCACGCGCAGGTACTTATGCGCGTCCGACGTGGTCAGCGTGTAGCTGGCGCTGGTCGCCCCACTGATCGACGCGGCGTTGGTGCCGTTGGTGTCGTCGGCCCGATACCATTGGTAGGTGTAGCTCAGCGAGTCGCCGTCCGGATCGCTCCAGGTACCATTCACCCGGGTCAGCGCGTTGCCCACCGTCGCCGTGCCCGACACCGTCGGAACCACCGTGTTCACCGGCGCGCCGTTCGAAGAGCCCCCCGTCGTTGAGACGTTGATCTTGACTGGCGCACTCATAAGATTCCCGGCGCTGTCCTTCGCTACGACATAGAGGTCGTAGTTGGTACCGGCGGTCAGCCCGGTGATCGATCCGCTGCCGTCGAACGGGGACGACGAAGCGCTCAGGCTGCCGGACTTCAGCGCCGTTCCGCCGCCGGAAGCCGTGCCCGCTTCCACTTCCGCGGCGGTCGGGGCGGTCGCGTTGCGGGGAACCAGGACATAGTAAATGGTCCCCGCCTCGTTGAGACTGGCGGACAGGGTAAAGCCGGTGTTGGTGATGCTGGATGTTGCGGCAGCGACGTCGAAGGTTGGCGCCACCTGGTCCACCGTGTGGGTGCTACCGGTGAAGCCCGCGGCGATGTCGTTGTTCGCCGTGTCCTTGATTCCGGTGCCGGTGCCCTTCAGGTTCAGCCCCAGCGTGCCGGCACCGGAGATACCGGTGATCGAAACCGTGTAGACGCTGGCCGACACCTGGGTGACGGTGCCGATCGTGCCGGAGGCCGTGCCGGTCGTCGCCAGGGTGAAGTCGGCGGCGTCCACGCCGGACACGCCTTCGCTGAAGGTCACGGTGTAGCTGACCGAGGACGCGTTGGCCGCCGGAGACCCGGACACAGCGATGCTGGAGACGGTCGGCTGCGTGGTGTCGACGCCAGCGCTGAGGGTGATGGTGCTGGTCCGCGCGGTGCTGGTCGTCTCGCCGTCGTTGACAGTGACCGTGGCGGTGCGCGCGCCCGGGGTGAAGCTGCCGGCGGTGTTCTTGTACTGGATCAGACGGATCACCGCCTGATAGTTCGCCACGGAAGCCGCACCGCTCAAGGTGATCGTGGCGCCGTTGTTGGCGAGCACCGCGATGCCGTAGGTCTTGGCGGTACTGATATCCGCCGTGGAGAGCGTCAGCGTTTCGTTTCCGGTATCGACCACGCCGCTCAAGGCAACGGTGGCGCCGAGCAGGCGGGTGTCGCTGTCGGTCTGCGCCACGGTGGCGCTGGGCGCGATAAGCACGCCGGAACTGGGAGTCCCGCTGCTGACGGACTCGTCGCTTCCACCTCCCGCCCCGTTCAGGTCGACGGTCGGCGCTCCGGCGCTCCAGTGAACCTCGTACGCACCGAGGTCGAGCGCACCGTCACGGATGCGGTCGATGCCGCGGATGTCGTAGCTCCCACCGTAGCGGTTCGCGTTGCTGCTGTCGCCGGCGTTGATGAAGGTCGTCGCGGTCGAGGCCGGACGATAATCGCGCAGGCTCTTAGTGGCGTTGGTGGAATCGACGAAGGTCGCGTTGCCGGTTATGGCGCCCTGATAATTGTTGCTTTGATTGAAGATTACGCTGCCAGAGTTGTAATTGATGGCGTTCGGATCGGCAAAACTCGTCCCGGCAAGGTTGCCGGAGTTCCCCGCGATGATCGTGTTGTAAACGTTCAGCGTCGCCGCGCCCGCTGCTCCACCGGAATAGACGCCAATGCCCGCCGTCTTGACATTGGCGGCAGCGGAATCATTGTTGATGTAACTGTTGTTGACAATGGTGATGTTGCGTATGTTTACCGTAAAGGCAGCAGTGTTGTAGTTGTTGTTTTGCGTAATGATGGAGCCCGCGAAGAGAGCCGAACCCGAGCCCATGTTCATGACGTAGTTGTTGTCCGCGAACAGACTGTTCTCGATCGTCAGCGTTCCGGCCACCTGCGATTTAACGACCGCGAAGCCCGCCGTACTGCTCACCACAGCGAAGTTGTCACGAAAAACCGAGTTCCTGATCGTCAGGGATGTCGTCGTGGCGTATGTGGCGATGGGGTTGTTCAGATTGTCCCTGAAGGTGACGCCATCCACTTCGAGTGACCCGAGTTGCACCGTCAGGGCGCCCAGCGCGGCGTTGGTTCCCGAATAAAAGCGCTCCATGATCACGTTCTTGACCGTCAGCGTCTTGCCGGTCGCATTGAAGATGATGCCCCGGTAGTCCGCCGACGTGGTCGTGTTGTCGCCGTTGTCGCCGGAGATCGTGATGTCGGCGATACCGTCGCCGTTCACATCACCGTTGATCGTGAAGTTCTGAGCCGGCGCCGTCAGGAAGCTTGTCGTGACGCCCAGGGAAACCTTGCTGGACGCCAGCGCCGAGTCGAACTCGATCACGTCCCCGTCAGCCGCGTTCGTGATCGCGTGGTTCAACGATCCCGCCGCCGTTCCGGTCGCCGAGGTGACGACGACGGTTCCCAGCCGGCCGCTGAAGGTCTGCATGGATGCGCGCGCGAAGGGAATCGCCGCCTCGATGGCCCCGCTTTGCACCTCCAGCGTCCAGTTCTGCCCGGCGGCGTTGCCGGTCTCGTCGCCGGACACCGCCACGTCGGCTCCGGTGAGCTGATGGATCGTCTGAACGAACTCCTGCCCCGCCTGTCCGGCGCCGACGTTGCAGGCGTAGAAAAGGATGTCGCCGCCGGGCTTCAGCGCGGCGCCGATCGCCTGGAGATCCTGCGCGCGGTTCGCCAGCCCGTCCGCCCAATAGGCGCGGCCGGCGATGTAGAGATGGCCTTCGTTGCCATGGCTGACGATCTGGACGGAATCCAGGCCGGACATCCCGGACAGCGCCTTCGCCATCTGGCCGAGCGCCTCCTGCTGGGAGTCGAGCAGGACGACCTTGGCGTCGGGGGCGATGTCCTTGAGCAGCGTCTGGTAGTCGGACACGCTGGTGTCGACGAACACCACTGACCGGACCGCCCCCTGGATTTCGGCGAGCCGCGCCGTCACCGCCGCCGGTTCGGTGGGTGATGGAGTGGAGGCGGCCGGGGACGACGCCGCGAGGGGAACGATCGACTCCTTGATGGCCCAATCGACAAGCTTGTCGGCATCGGTGGCTTTGCTGGCGCCCTTGTCGCCCGGCGCGGGCTGATCGGGTTGATGATGGACCTCGGCAACCGTGACGGCGCCTGCCGCGTCGAACATGAAGCGTGGTTCGAGAGCCATCGCGAACATCGATGAGGACGGCTTGTGCGTCTTGCCGGACTGCCCAGTCACACCGTTGCCGTTCGAACCACGCTTGCGCGCCATCATCCGTCTCCCGCCATACGCGACACCGCCCGACCCTACGTCCAAAGCGGTCACCAAAAAGTGAATAGCCTGCGGGAGAATACCACCTTTTCGCAGTGGTTGACAGCGCATGCGTCTATAAAGACAGCAAAAGAGGCGCCCGATTTGCGTCGATTCGCATCATCGAGGAGAGCAGAGCGTCATAATTCGATGCATTTGTTTCCACGCTGCGCTCTCTATTTCATGACTGAAATGAACGCATATATTGGTATGCTTTTCACGCCGCGAGTTCGCCCCTGGCGAGCGCACAGCGTGGCGAAGTCAAACATTTGCGTGCATAACACTGCGCACCGATGTCACAGGTCCGCAATGCAGTGACTGTGCCGGTATTCACCACAAAGGAAGCGGATCGCCCGACCGCGTTACCAAGGAACCAGCGTCAGGAGGCGCCGCCCTGCTGCATCTGGGCCGGCAGAATCTGCGGCGGCAAGTGCTGGATTCCCGGGTGACCGGGCGGCAACCAGATCAGCTCAAGAGATGGTGATGTTTTCGCCAGAAGATCGAAGCCCAACCGGTGATAGAACCAATGAACGCGCGTATCCACCTCGGCCACCGACAAAGTGATCGGGATGCGCATTTGCGCCGCGGTCCCCTGGAAGCTGCGCAGCAGATCGGTGCCGATGCCCTTGCCACGGGCCAGACGATGGATCTCCACCTCCGACACGCGCCAGTCATAGCGTCCCAGATCCATGATGATCCGCCCAACCGGCTGGCCCGTCTTTTCGACAACGAAATCCAGATGCTCCGGATACCGGCTCTCCTGCCCCATCCGCCGCGCACCGTACTGCTGTTCGTAGAGCGTCCGGATGAAGTCGCGGTCGTGATGCGCCTTGGCCAGCCAGGGGCGCGCGTCCATGAACAGACCCATCAGGAAGTCGTCGTCCGATGGGCGGGGGAAGCGCACCGTCAACCCGCCGAGCAGCGGCAGCGACCCATTCAGAACGGCCATCGGCCTCACCCCTTCCGGTAGCACAAGCGTGCGCCCTGAATAGCCGAAGATGCGGACCTCACGCAAGAATCGCCGCTGCGGACCTTCACGGTGGCGGGTGCCCCTCGAGTCGTCCGCCTCGGCGCCGGCCCGGTGCGGAGCGACCGTAACCGAAGACAGCCCGACACCGCCGGCGATCAAGCGGACGCATCGCCCACAATCCGGCGGCGGCCAAACACATACGTGAATATGCAACCGTAGGATCGCAATGCAAAGATAACAATCGAAAAAAGTAACTTTTTGTATCGTCCATTGCTCAGGCACTAGCCGTTCAGGAGAATATAACGGCATGCTTTCTATCACATTCGGCGGAGTGGCGCGTCCTTAGGGGGACGCTGGCCACAGGCCGCCGCAACCGGTTTCATACACAGGAGGTTTCACCATGGAAGTTTACCTCGGTCTGGTCATTCCGTTCGCCGGCGCCTACGCTCCGCAGTTCACCGCCCAGTGTTTGGGCCAGCAGATGCAGGTCAGCCAAAACCAGGCCCTGTTCGCCATCACGGGGGCGATGTACGGCGGCAATGGCACCACCAACTTCAATCTGCCGGATCTGCGCGGCCGCGTCATGGTCGGTTCGGGCACCAGCCCCTACCTGAACAATCAGACGCTCAATCCGGGGAACAACGGCGGGGCCGCGAACAATCTCATCACTGCCCAGAACCTGCCCCTGCACACCCACGCCGCGTCCTTCACGCCGTCGGGCAGCAGCACCAACGCGACCGTCACCGCCGCCGCGGCCATCCCCGTGAGCACCAGCGTCGGCTCCAGCGCCACCCCGGCGGGCGGCAACAACTATCTCGGCGCGTTCCAGCTCAACGATCCCGGCGTCGGCATCACCATGGACGGCCCCTACAGCTCCGGCACCGCCCCGAGCGGCTCGGCGCTGGTCGGTTCGGCTTCCGGCACCGTCACGATGGGCGGGCTGACGGGCACGGTGAGCGTTTCGGCCGGCGGCGGCGTCTCCAACCCGACGGCGCTGAACAATATGCAACCCTATCTGACCCTGACCATGCTGATCGTCACCAGCGGCATCTACCCGATGCGCGATTGAGCCGGGGCACACCCTGATCAGTCGAACAGCGGATGGACGGATGCGGCGCGTCGGCTTCCTATGCCCGAAACGACAGCCGTACCTTCAGAACTTGAGCCCGGACCTTTGAGATGACCATCGACATCGCCACCCTGTCTCACGAGATGTTCGCCCCGCATCTCGGCCAGACGTTCCGCTTCCTGAGCCCTGAGGACGGGTCCGCGATCACGGACGTCGAGTTGACGAAGCTGACGGCACGTCCGGAATGCACGCCGCGCTGGGCGAAGCGCACGTCCTTTTCGGCTCTGTTCGAGACCTACGGCCCCAGCCAGCTGTGGAACGGCTATTTCCAGATCGACCATCCGACGATGGGACTGATGGGTCCGTTCTACATCGTGCGCGTCATCCCACGCGCCCACGACCGGGGCTGTTTCGAACTGATCCTGAATTGAGTCCGGCCGCCACGTTCCATTTCGCGGCATCACCGCACACCGTCCGCCCCAGCGCATCGAATCCACCGGAGATCTCGCCATGGACTTCTACCTAGGCACCATCTTTCCATTCGCCGGCAACTTCGCCCCGGTGAACACCCAGCAATGTCTGGGACAGACCGTCAACTCCCAGCAGTACCAAGCCTTGTGGGCGGTCACGGCCGGCGCCTTCGGCGGCGGGCAGGCCAATTCGACGTTCAACCTGCCCGACCTGCGCGGCCGCGTGATGGTGGGGCCGGGGATCAGCCCCTACACCGGCACCACGCTCAACCCCGGGAATTCGGGAGGCACACAGTACACGACGGTCAGCGGCGCCAACCTGCCGCTGCACCCCCACGCCGCATCCTTCCAGGGCGGCAGCGCGGGCGGCAGCGTGCCGTTCAATGCGACGGTCACGGTCCCGCTGAACCCCGCCGTCGGCACCAGCAACAGCCCGTCCGGCAACCCCGTGGTGCTGGGTGGGCAGTTCATCGATCCGAGCACCGACGTCGCCGTCAACGGACCCTACATCCCGGCCTCGAGCCTGCCGACCCCGCCCAGCGGAAGCTCGCTGACCGGCGCGCTCTCCACCCAGGGCACGGTCAGCGGGGGTCCAACGGGCGCCAGCATCGCCGTGAGCGCGGGGGGCGGCGTCACCGGCCCGACCCCCCTCAACAACCTGCAGCCCTACCAGTCGCTGTTTTTCTTCATCTTCATGCTGGGCTATTTCCCGTCGCGTGATTGACGCGGAGAGCCCCGGTCCCTTCCGGTGGGCCGGGGCCTTTCCCGCGCACGGTGCCCGTCGCGCCCGTGCCGATTTGGTCCAGCAGCTTATCCAGCAGGTCGGCAAAGCGCTCCCGCGCGGCGCGCTCCATCAGGCTATGATCGGCCCCGGCGAGGCGCTCCATCCACAGCCCGCCCATCCGGCGCAGCCGCCCGCCGCCCGCCCCGGCCTGCGCCTCCAGTTCGCCCAGAGTCACGTCGCCCGCGCTGTGGACCATCAGCGTGCGGACTCCGCGGTCGGACAGCGCCTTGAAGGCGTAGAGCACGTCGTCGCGGGCGTAGCCGCCCCCCGTCAGCCCGGCGCGCAGGCGCCCGGCCCCGATGCGCAGCCGGCGGGCCGCCCGTTCCGACAGGCCACGCGCAACGCGCGACGCCTTGCGGTCCTGGCGCAGGATGGCCCGCCACACCGCCGGCTCGGTCAGCCGGGGAAGATAGGCAGCGGCCGGCTTCACCGCGCTGCCGATGGCCTCCTCCTGCGTCACCCCGTCTCCCAGAACGAAGCGGCCCGGATTGACCAGCGCCAGCCCGACCACCCGCGGGTCGGCCAGCGCGACGCGCAGCGCCACCGCCGCCCCGGCGCACAGCCCCACGGCCACGGCGGCACCGTGCCCCGCCGCAGCCAGCGCGTCCAACCCGTCCTGCGCGTCCTCCACCATGTCACGGCAATAGATCAGCCCGTCACGGCGCCCCGGCTTCGACGCGCTGTCCCCCAGCCCGCCCAGATCCATGCGCAGGGAGGCGATCCCCCGCGCCGCCAGCCGGCGGGCCAGCCGCACCGACATGCGCCCGGTGCCGGTGTGGGGCGTGGCGCCGCTGTTCAGCAGCAGCACGGCGGGCAGGCCGGTGACCGCGACAGTCGCGGGTTCGCAGAGGATGCCGAACAGACCGGCGGCGGGGCCGAAACGGAGCGGGCGCTCCACCGCGTCGGCGAGCCTCAGGCGCGGGATGAAGGTTTCCGCCACTGACCGCCGTTCGGCTGGCGCCATGTCCTGCGTCAGCCAGGCCGCCGCCCGCGTGAAGGCCGAGCAGTCGAGAATCGCGTGCTGCACGCTGGTGATCAGCCGCGCGTGGTCGGGAAAAGGCGCCTCCTCGACATCGGCCCCCAGCGCGCGGAACCGCTCCGCCAGAGCGGCGGCGCGTCCCTCAGGGCGGTCGAGGATCAGCACCCGCCGGGCCGGGGTTTCCGTCATCCGCGTGAGGTCGAGCACCCGCAGAGCCTCCGCCGTCTCCGGCGTCAGGCGGAAGCCGGCGCTGTCGATCCCCTCCGGCCCGACCGCGGGCGGGGCATCCGCCGGCCGCTCGGCGAGCAGGGCGACCGCCCGCAACTCCTGCAGAAAGGTCCGGCCCGAAGGAAAAGGCGCCAGCAGAACCAGCGCGTCCGCCCTCGCCGCGCGCGCCGCCACCGCGGCGAGCAGGGCGCCCAGCCGCAGGCCCACCAGAGCCACCTCCTCGACCCCGGTGACCGTGCGCAGATGGGTGACGGCCGCCCGGATGCCGCCGAGCCACGCCTCCAGGCGGGACGGATCGCCCTCCCCGCCGGCGCTGTTTCCGGTGCCGGGATAGTCGAAGCGCAACACCGGCAGCCCAGCCGCGGCCAGAGCCTCGGCAAAGCGGCGCCACGCCCGGTGGGTGGCCAACGCCTCGCCACCGTAAGGCGCGCACAGCACGACGCCGCGGTGCCCACCGGCCGGGTGCAGCCAGCCGAAGCAGCCCTCGAACAGAACGGGCGTGGACGGATCGGGCGTCATGTTGCCCCCCGGTAGCGCGTTGCGTCCAGGCCGTTCAACGCATGAACCTCGCCATCGGGCACCGCCGCGCCGGAGTTGCGCGCGATCAGCCTGATCCGGCGCTCCATTCCCGGCGGGAGATGGAACCATTCCTCCTCCCCCCGGAACCCGTCGTCCTCGATGTGGACGGAGCGGGCGAGGCGCCGGCTGGACAGCACCAGATGCCACCCCTCCCCCATCCGCTCCACGCGGGCGTCCAAGCCCACATCCGCGCGTTCCATCCGCCCGCCCTGCGGGAAGTAAAAGGCCTCCGCCACCGCAGCGCCGGAGCGCGCGTCGGAGAGGGCCGCCACCACCGCGTCGTGGGTGGGCGGACCGAAACGGTAAGCACCGGTCAGATCGACGAAGCGGTCGGGCAGAGACGCCGCCGCCATGACCTGGGCGCTGCGCGGCGGCAGGGTGAACGTCCGCTCGGCACGCAGCACCGGCACCCCGCCCCGCCGCAGGGCGGTCAGGGTCAACACCGCGTCCACCGGCTCCGCCGTCTCGTTCAGCAAATGGATCGCCAGCCCGTTCACCCCCTCGTCGGTCAGCAGGACCTGCACGGGCCGAAAGGCGCGGCGCAAGGCGTGCCACGCCGCCTTCGGCACACCCGCGGAATCGACCACGCCCCAGCCGGCCCCCGGCCAGACGTCCTGGAACATCCAGACCAGCCCGCCTGCGCAAGGAGAGCCGACCCGACGCCATTCCGCGAAGACGGCCTCCATCACCTCACCCGTCACGGCGCGCGACAGCCGCGCGTAGCGGTCGGGGTCCTCGTAACGCAGAAGCATGGGATCGACGCCGTGCAGCGTCCACAGGTAATGGTCCCGCACATCCTCGAAATCCCACGGAGCGCCGGGGTCGCGCGGCACGCGCGTCTTCCAGCGCGGGTCGTGGACCGCCGGCACGCCGGGCAGCGCCCCGGCCGCCGGCATGTTGGCGAAGGCGAGGCATTCGGGGGCGAAGCGAATATTCGCCCGGCGCGCGTCCTCCAGCGGGCGGAGATAGGCCCCGACGCCGTAATAGTGGGTCACGCCGGTGTCGGCGGCGAAGGGCAGCGGCCCGCCGGTCGGGGAGTTGGTCACGTAGGGCACGTCGGGCCGCCACCGTTCCGCCTCGTCCCGCAGGACGGTGTCGAACAGCGGCTGGCTCCAGCGTTCGCGCGGCAGGCCGAGCATGGCCGCCTGCTGCTCCGCCTCGCTGCCGCCGCACAGCACGGCCAGCGACGGCGAGGCCTGCACCCGGTCGAGCAATTGCGCCGCTTCCCGTCGGGCGCCGTCGAGGAACGGCTCGTCGGCCGGATAGTCGAAATTGGCGAACATGAAGTCCTGCCAGACGAGAATTCCCATCTCATCGCACAGGTCGAAGAAGGCGTCGGCCTCGTATACGGCGATACCAGGCACGCGCAGCATGGTCATGCCGGCTTGCCGCGCCGTTTCCAGCCAGGGGGTGTAGGCGTCCCGCGTCCCCGGCAGGGTCACGATGTCGGGGCTGCTCCAGCACGCGCCGCGGCAGAAGACCCGCTCGCCGTTGATGCGCAGGGCGAAGCCGTCGCCGGGCTCGCGCTCGATGCGGCGGAAGCCGGTGCGGCCCAATTCGATGCCCTCGTCACCGATCACCGCGCGCACGGTGTGGAGCGCCGGCTTGCCGTGGCTGTGCGGCCACCATGGCTCGATCTCCGGCAGACGGATGTCGCCGTGCAGTTCCTCCGGCCCGGTCCAGCGGAGCGGCGCCCGCGCCTCCCCCACCTCCAGCCAGCCCGGCGGGTGAGCGGACCCGTTCCAGGCCGCCGCCAGCGTCAGGGACAGGCTGCCGTCCCGTCCCTCCAGCGTGGCGCGCATGTCCGCCGAGCGGATGCGCAGCGGACCATCCTCCGTGATCAGCTCCACCGGACGCCAGGGGCCGACCGCCGGCACGGACGGGCACCAGCCGGGCATGTGCCCCAGAAGCGTGGTCCGCACCGCGCGCAGCCCCGCCGGCTCGGCAAGCCGGACCGGCCAGCGGCCCCGCCCCTTCCGCGTCTTCAGCACCGGGTTCAGGGCGCGAAAGACGATGCGCAGCGCGTGCGCGCCGCGCAGCGTGACCGGCACGTCGTAGCGCTGGAACATGCTGTCGCTGGCCAGGATGCACTTGCCGTCCAGCCAGACCTCCGCGACGGTGGCGAGGCCATGGAAGCGCAGGGTGCAAGGCCCGTCACCAGTCAGCGTCACCCGGTACCAGACGTCGCGGTCGTGGAGGGGAAGCGGATCACCCAGCCGGTAGAGCCCCGCCGCGCGCAAAGCCTGGGCGACGGTGCCAGGCACCGGGGCGGGCAGCCAATCCCCTGCGGGCGTTCCGCCCGGCTCGGTCACGCACAGCTCCCACCCCGCGGACAGGGGCGTCACGCTGCGGCCGGTCACGGCGTGAAGGCGCGCCATCCTCCGTCACCCGTAACGGCGGACCAGCGCGCCGAGCGCATGGTCGTACGCTCGCTCCATCGCCTCGAGCGGTTCCGCGTAATCGCCGAAGCGCCGCCGGTGCACACCGCGTGCGAGCTGGAACTGAAAGGCCTTGGCGGTGGCGGAGAGGCTGGTGCAGGCCTCCACCGCGTCCGCCGGCCCGCCGATCCAACGGACGTGCATCCCGAGAAGCTCGAAGTTCGCCCCGACCTGTCGCAGCGTGTTGAAGGCGTAGAGATGGAAATAGTCCATGGACCGGGCGGCCAGAACCTCCAGATGCTCCGGGAGCGCGGCTCGGAAGGCGGTGATGGGGTTTCCCGCCGGGCGACGGCGCAGATGGTGGGACAGCAGCCCGCGGGACGCGTCCATCAGGGCCTCCCCCTCCAACGCAGGGCCGCTGCGCTTCACGAACTCCACGTAGGGGAACAGGGGAGCGGGGGCGAACAGGCCGTCGTAGTCCTCCCCTTCCAGCATGAAGCGCCCGGCGTTGTGGATGTAGTCCAGCCGCCGCACACCCGCGTCCATGCCGAGAATCGCGATGGTCGTCTTGACGTGCTGCGCGCGATACGACGTTCCCCGCGTGTCCGGCAGGTGATAGCCGTCCACCTCGACCAGCACGGGACGCCCGCGCGCCACCTGCACCGCCGCGTGGGCCTCCACCCGGTCGTAGAGGGCGAGTTCCTGCACCTCCAACCCGTAAAGGCGGCGCAGGTCTTCCGGCGGCACCTTGAAGAAGGTGAACTGGTCGCCCTCGAAATCCTGGGCGACGGTGAAGGCCAGGGCGGCCATCGGCTCCATCTCCAGCGCCCGCAGCAGCCCGATCCACAGGTCGGTGTAGCAGTTGGTCTCCGCCCAGTCGCGGTCCGGCCTGTCGAGCGGATGCGCCATGCCCGGCCTCCCCTGCCCGCTCAACCCCAGAGGACGGCACGCACGGCGGCGGGCCACGCTTTCACGTCGAAGCCGTGATGGCGGAACAGCGCCAGCGCCACCCGCTCCATCCCGAAGCCGACACAGGCCGTGTGGGCGACCGCGCCGTCCGGGGTGCGAAGATCCCACAGCAGCCCGAAATGATCCTGATGGTAATTGAAGCTGAGGCAGGCGGTGGGCTGCTCCGCCGACGCGATGGGGATCAGCAGTTCGAATTTCAGGCCCTGGTCGCGCTGGCTGGCCGCCAGCATCCGCCCGGCCCGCCCGAAGAAGGGGTCGTTCGCCAGATCGACGGCCACCGGCAGGGCCAGCGATTCCATCAGCGCCCGCCCCCGCTCCACCCAGCTTTGCCGGAATTCCATCACCTGCTCCGGCGTGCCGGCGCACACATATTCGCGCATCCGGAACATCTGCATCCGCGCCGGGTCCAGCGACGGTTCATGGCGGAAGCAGTAGGAATAGACGTCGACCAGCGCGCCGTCGGCGGGCAGCGGCCCGCGCTCCGCGATGGTGGGGTAGACGGGGTAGCAGGCGGCGGGGGTCAGGACGACGTTGGTCGCCATCTGGGCGTCGGTCCACTCCTCCCCCTCCTCCAGCCGGCGCAGCAGGGATTGATGGGCGCGCTCTTCGCCCTTGAAGGCGTGAACGGTTCCGGCCAGATGCGGAAAGCTCTTCAGATAGCCGCTCTGTTCGAACTGATGGCGGGCCACCCCCGGGGGAAAGCGCATGACGTCCGCCCCGTCTTCGCCGCCCCAGGTGGTGATCAGGTCGTTGAAGCGCTCCACGACGTCCTCGAAGACGCCGCTGCGGCCATACAGCCCATCGACCCCCGTGGGGATCAGCAGCCCGGCCGCGATCAGCGCGTCGCGGAACGCCGCCTGCCCATTCTCCACCGGTGTGCCCTCTGCCCGCATGTCCATCCGCCGCATTCCGTTCCGAGAAAGCCTCAGCCGAAGAGAGAACCGTTGTCCCTGTGCGCCAGCAGCAGGTTCGCCGTGTTGCCCAGTATCCGGTCGTTGTTGATCATCAGCGGCGCCGAGTGGGCGTCGCGCAGGTGGCGGCCCAGGCTGTGGGGGCTGTCGTTGCGGTAGGCGGCCAAGCCGCCGGCCAGCATCGCCTGCCCCACGATCCGCACCACCATCTCCGCCGCTTCGGTCTTCAGCGTGTTCATGGCGACCGCGAAGCCCAGCGAGGTGAGACGGTCGGGATTGTCCGCCGCCTCCTCGAACCGGGCGAGCGCACCGCGCACCATGCCGCGCATGGCCTGGAGCCCGGCGGTCGCCTCGGCCAGCCGCCGCGCCCCCGGCGGCGGGGTGCCGGGACGCTTGCGCGCCTCCGCCCGGATGAAGGCGGCGGCCCGCGCCACCGCGTCCGTCGCGATGCCCAGCCAGACGCTGCTCCACAGGATGTGGGTCACCGGCAGCATGGTGCGGGCGGAGATGTCGGCGTAGGGCAGCGGCAGGATCTGCGCCCGCTCCGCCTCCGCCACCAGCCGGTAGCCGACGCTGCGGGTGCCCCGCATGCCCAGCGTGTCCCAGCCGCCGATCTCCTCCAAGTGAGTCTGCCCGCGCAGCACCGGAACGATGACCTGATCGGAGGGCGGCGAGTCCGCCGTGCGCCGTGCCGTCACCAGGATCGCATCGGCCTCCATCCCGTAGGAGATGACCGTCGCCTGCTTTTCCAGCCGGAAGGCACCGCCTGTCTCGCCCTCCACCGTGCCGGTCACCGCGCAGGCGCTGGAGCGTACGTCACCTCCGATCCCGGCCTCGGTCGTCGCGGAGGCGAGAAGGAGCTGCTCCCCGGCCAACCGCTCCAGGAAGCCACGGTGCCAGTCGCTGCCCTGCCCATGGCGCACGAGGCAGGCCACTTGGATCTGGTGCATGGCGTAGATCAGCCCGGTGGACGGGCATGTCTGGGCCAGCGCGTGGGCCACCGCCGCGGCGTCGGTCAGACCGCCACCGCCACCACCGAACGCCCGCGGCACCATCAGGCCGAGCAGCCGTGCCTCGCGCAAAGCGGCGAAGGCTTCAGCGGGAAAGCGCGCCTCGCGGTCCACACTGTCGGCATGGCGCCCGGCGATGGCGGCGGCCTCGGACGCCGCTCCGGCGGCAGCCTCGGCCGCCATGGCAGGCAGGCTGTCCGGCGCGGGAGCCTTCATCCGGCCCCCATCCCGCCCGGCGCGCCGTCCAGCAGGCCAGCGAGCGCGGAACGGATCGCCGCGATGCTCTCGAAGGTGCGGCGGCGCAGCAGATGTTCCGGGAACTCGACGCCGTAGCGCTCCTCCAGCGCCAGCATCAGGTTCACCGACCCGTGGGAGGTCAATCCGGCGGCGTAGAGATCGTCCTCGTCGGACAAGGCGGAAGCGTCGGTGGCCAACCAGCCGCTGTCGGCCAGAAGCGCCCGGATGTCGGCCGCGCTGACCGCCTGGGCATCGCCGCCCCGTGGCGCCGTTCCAGCCGCGATCTGCCAATCCGGTTGGCGCATGCTCATTCCTCCTACCCCCATTCAACCTCTGGCTTTCCCTGTGCCGGGACAACGCCACAAAACCTTAATTGTTCTGCGCCTTCCTCTGCTTTTCCGTATGCCCCGGGTGCTTTTCGGATGCCAAACGCTCCTCTTGCTTAACTCCTGTGGCGATTGCCGTTCCTCCGGTCGGCTCTAACTTGAGCGGCGGTTCATCCAACAATCACAGGATCGGGAGATCACCATGGCTGTGCGGCAATCGGATGCGGAATGGCGCGGCAACCTCGCCCAGGGGGCGGGCACGATGCGGCTGGGCAGCGGCGCGTTCGAAGGCGCCTACTCCTTCCCGTCGCGCTTCGAGAACGGCACCGGCACCAACCCGGAGGAACTGATCGCCGCCGCCCACGCCGGCTGCTTCTCCATGGCGCTGTCCGCCGGCCTGTCGAAGGCCGGGCACACGCCGACGCGCGTGCACACCACCGCCCGCGTCCATCTCGACAAGGCCGGCGAGGGCTTCGCCATCACGAAGATCGAACTGGACTGCGAGGCCGAGATTCCCGGCATCGACGCCGAGACCTTCCGGCAGCAGGCCGAGGGTGCGAAGAAGAACTGCCCGGTGTCCAAGGCGCTGACCGGAACGGAGATCACCTTGAACGCCCGGCTTGTGTGATCGTGTCCGGCCCGGCAGTCTGCACCGACCGCCGGGCCGGTGCCGCTCCGCCTATTAACCTCCAACGTGGGAATTTGCCACATCGACACGGCGCAAGCGGGGCTGCGGTCCGATGTGAATAAGGCTTTTGACAATTTTCTGCATTTTCAAATCAGCCCATTCTTGAAATCGTTAATCGAGAACATGCCGACATTCCGCATATCTTGGCTAAACCTGCGCATCTCCATAACGAACAAAGCACCTTTTATCCTCGACTTCACAATCATCCATATATTCAGTCCTTCTTTGTTGCGCAATTTACAAGATTAGATAAATATTAAACCTCAAATTTTTATACATTTGTATCTTTTATCTTGGCGACCATACGGCGCTCCCGTTATGATTGGATGGTGTAAACCATTGGTCGTAACGCTTATGCCCCGCATGCAAGGTGAGTCGCCCATGCCGTCTCCGTCGCCCTCGCTCGACACCATCCGCCAAAGCCTGATGTTGGGTGGGCGCCTTCCGGCGATGGTCGCTGCCCCCATCGCGCTCGGCGTGTCGCTCGCCGCGAGCGCAGCGCCGATCGAGACGCTGTCGACCATCACGAACCAGTCCTACTATCCGAGCGGAAGCAACATCCTCATCACCAGCACCGGTGGCGTGGTTGACAGCGGCACCGGAACGGACCCGAACGATCTGAGCACCGGCGTCTGGATCAATGCGAACGGCGGCTGGACCCTGACCAACCAGGGTACGATCAAGATCTCGCTCGAAGCGAATTACAACCAAGCCGATGGTGTCTACGCGCAGAATTACGGCACCGTCATCAATTCCGGCCTGATCAGCGCGAAAAATGCCTACGTCGGCATCCTGATCAACAATTCGAATGGGTCGAAATCGGTCATCCAGAACACCGGGACGGTGATTGGCAACTGGTCCGCCATCGAGATCGCCCATGCGGCCGACATCACGAACGGCTCTCCCACGAACGGGACCGCGCTGATCCAAAGCCTGCTGCCGGCGCAGCAGGCATTCCAGACCCAGTATCCGGCGATCAAGGTCCAGAATTTCTCGACGGCGAGCACGCTTACCAATTACGGAACGATCATCGGCGCCTCAGACGCGGTTTCCATCGTCGGCGCCTCGACCATCGTCAACCACGGGACCATCGTCGCCGGTTCCGGGCACAAGGCGATCCGCACTTACGCCTCGGGAAGCACCAGCTCCATCACCCTGAAGGACGGCAGCGTCGTTCTCGGCGGACTGTCGAACGACGGCGGCACCCAGAACCTGATCCTGGAGGGAAGCGGCTCCCTGTCCGGCCCGATCTCCGGGGCCACCACCCTGACCCTCACCGGAACCGAGTGGACCCTGGGCGGCGCGAGTTCGGCCACGACGACGGACGTCCAGGCTGGAACGCTGCGCGTCGACGGCTCCCTCACCACCGCGCTCCAGCTCGCCAGCGGGACGACGCTCGCCGGAACGGGCACGGTCGTCGGGACCGTGACCAGCCCGTCCGGCACCACCCTGACCCCCGGTGCCGCCGGAACGCCCGGCACGTTGACCGTCACCGGAAACTACACGCAGCAGAGCGGAAGCACGCTGGCGATCCGGACGACTTCCAGCACCGCCAGCAAGCTGGCGGTCACCGGCACCGCCACCATGGGCGGCGCGCTGGCCGTCACCTCCGCCGGCGGCGGCTACGGCGACAGCACGACCTACACCATCCTGACCGCGGCGGGCGGGGTGTCCGGCGGCTTCACCTCCGTCACCAACAGCGACACGACGCTGACCCCGACGGCCACCCTGGACACGGCGAACAACCGGATTCAGCTCACCCTGACCAAGGTGGTCCCCCAGCCGGACCCCGAACCGGAACCGAACCCCAATCCGAATCCCAATCCAGATCCAACCCCCAATCCAAATCCTGATCCGACTCCGAACCCCGAACCCACTCCGACGCCCACCCCTACGCCTCCGGCGACCGGCGTGATCGACACCAGCCGCCCGAGCTTTACCAACAGCGACGGCGCGGTCCAGGGCGGCACGGTCACCTTCGACGGCGGCACGCTGCGCCCGGCATCGCCGCTGACGGTCGGTCAGTCGGTCACCGTGACCAGCCGCGGCGGCACCATCACACCGGACGGCAGCACCGTCACCCTGGCGGGCTCCGTCGGCGGCAGCGGTGCGCTGGCCGCGTCAGGCCCCGGTGCGGTGGTCGTCTCCGGCCAGCTCGCCAACGCCGGCGGCCTGTCGGTCGGGGACGGTGCGGCCCTGACCGTCGCCAAGGGCGGCGTGGTGGCGGGCGGCACGCTCGCCCTGAACAACGGCGGCAGCGCCACGGTCGGCGGCGTGGTGGCCGTGCCGGTGACCGTGGCCCGCGGCGGCGCCATGACCGTGGTCGAGGGCGGCGGCGTCGGCGGCACGCTGGCGGTGCAGGGCGGCACCCTGACCGTCGCCGCCAACGGGGCGGTCAACGGGGCGGTCACCGTCACCTCCGGCGGCACCGCCACCCTGTCCGGCGCCGTCATGGCCCCGGTCACCGTCGGCGACGGCGCCGTCACCGTGACCGCCACCGGCACCACCGGGGCGGTCACGCTGGGCAGCGGTGCCGCGGCCACGGTGGACGGGGTCGTCGCCGGGTCGCTCACCACCGGCGCCGGGTCGACATTCGGCGGGCACGGCGTGGTCGTCGGGCCGGCGGTGCTGTCCGGCACCCTGTCGCCCGGCAACTCCCCCGGCGTGCTGACCTTCCAGTCCGCCGTCACGCTGACCGGCACCAGCGTGCTGCGCGCCGAGATCGACGGCCCGACCGCCGGCAACGGCGCCGGCCGCCACGATCAGATCCGCGTCGAGACCGCGTCCTTCACCGCCGGCGGCACGCTGGCTCCGGTGCTGCGCGGCATCAGCGGCGACGCGACCAACGCCTACACCGCCACGCTGGGGCAGAGCTTCACCATCGTCCAGGCGGACGGCGGCGTCTCGGGCAGCTTCGCCGCGGTGACGCAGCCGGCGGCGGGCCTGCCGGCCGGCACCCGCTTCGACACGCTGTACGGCGCCAATTCCGTCCGGCTTGTGGTCACGCCGACCAACTACGCGGTCCGCGGCGACACCCGCAACCAGCAGGCCGCCGGCGCGGCGGTGGACGCGCTGCGCCCGGCCGCCGGGGCGCAGCTGGAGGGCGTCGCCGCCCCGCTGTTCAGCGGCCTCTACGGCCTGCCGGGCAGCGGCATCGCCGGGGCGCTCGACCAGCTCTCGGGCAAGCTGCACGCCGACACGCTGGCCGCCGACCGGACCAACCGCCGCCTGTTCGGCAGCGCGGTGGAAAGCCGCCTGTCGGCGCTGCGCGGCGGTGAGGCCGCATCCTCCGGCGTCCGGCTGGCCGGTGGTGGCAACGGCACGCGCGCCGTCGGCGAGACGGGCGAAACCCGTGGCTCGGGCGGCGTGTGGGGCCAGCCGCTGGCGGCCTACAGCCGGACCGGCTCGGATGGCAACGCCGCCGGCACCACCGAGCGGATCGGCGGCTTCCTGCTCGGCGCCGACCACAGCTACGAGAACGGCGTGAGCGGCGGCGTGGCGCTGGGCTACCTGCGCAACCGCGTCACCTCGCGCGACGGGCTGGGCAAGGCCGACGTGGACAGCTACCAAGCGACGCTCTACGGTTCCTGGAGCCTGCGCGGCACGGCGGACAGCCCCTTTGTCGAGGGCGCCATCGGCTACGGCTACGCCAACTACGACGCCTCGCGCGGCATCGCCTTCGGCACGCTGGGCCAGGGCGCCAGCGGCAGCGCAGACGGTCATGATTTCTCCGCCGAGATCGCCGCCGGGCACCGCATGGCCTTCGCCGGATCGGACAGCGCGTGGATCGAGCCGCGCGCCGGCCTGCGCTTCGACCGCATCACCCGCGAGGCGTTCCGCGAGTCCGGCGGCGGCGTGGCGCTGGACGTCGAGGCGGCGGGCTGGACCAGCCTGCGCAGCGCGGTCGGCGTGCGCGCCGGCACCAGCGTGACGGTCGGCGGCTGGCGCCTGATGCCCAACGCCGCCCTGGCGTGGGAGCATGACTTCGCCGACGCCACGGCCTCCACCACCAACCGTCTGGGCGGAGTGGCCTTCACCGCCGACGCCAGCAAGCCGGGCCGCGACGCCCTGGTGATCGGCGCCGGGCTGGGCGTGGCTCTGGACGACCGGCTGACCGCCACCATCGGCGTTCAGGACGCGATCCGCGCCCGCGAGAACACGGTGTCGGCGACCGCCGGCCTGAAATGGAAGCTGTGAGGAGCATGACGGCGATGCGCAAGGCCATCATCACGGGGGCGCTGGCGGCGCTCCCCCTCCTCCTCGCAGGCGGGGCGCCCGCCGGGGCCGTGGAGCCGGGCAAGACCTTCGGCGACTGGCAGACCGAATGCGAAACGCCCCCCGACGGCAAGCCGCGCTGCTTCATCTCGCAGACCCGCGTCATGGAGAACAAGGAGGCCAAGCAGGCGACCCGCATCCTCAAGGCGTCGCTCGGCTACTTCGCCCCGGACGGCAAGGGGGTGATGGTGGTGATCCTGCCGCTGGGCGTCGACCTGCGCGCCGGGGCGGCCCTGACCATCGATGACGGCAAGCCGCTGGCGCTGACCTATCAGCAATGCATCCAGGACGGCTGCCTCGCCAACGCCCCGATGGACGAGGCGACGTTGACCGCGCTGCGCCGCTCCAAGGGCGCGCAGATCGCCGTCCGCCCCTATGGCGGGACCCAGGCGGTGGCCTTTCCGCTCTCCACCAAGGGAATCACCGACGGCTTGGCCGCCCTGAAGCCCTGAGTTCGCGTCCGGTCACCGCGGCGACGGCGGCCTGAATGGCCTCGTCCCACCGTCCGGGCGCCGGCTGCCGGTGCAGCGTGACGGTGGGATACCAGGGCGTGCCGCCACGGCCGAGCAGCCAGCGCCAATCTGGCGCGTAGGGCAGCAGAACCGCGGTCGGACGCCCCATCGCCCCGGCCAGATGGGCGACCGCCGTGTCCACGCAGACCACATGGTCGAGTTGCTCCAGCACCGCCATGGTGTCGGCGAAACTCTCCAGCTCCGGCCCCACATCGACCAGCGGTGCCATCCCGTAGTAGCGGGCGGCCTCAGCCTGCGCCGGCCCCTTCTGGAGCGACACCAGCGCGGTCTTCTCCAGCGCGAAGAACGGCGCGAGCCGCGCGAGAGGCAGGGAGCGGTTGCGGTCGTTGCCGTGGGTCGGGCGCCCCGCCCAGACCAGCCCGACGCGGCGGTAGCCGCGGGGGAGCAGCCCGTCCAGACGCTCCGCCCAGCTCTGCCCCCGCTCCGGCTCGGTCCGCAGGCCGGGGAGCGGCGGCGGGACGGTGTCGATCCTCGTACCGAACAGCCCCGGCAGGCCCGACAGCGCGGCGTAGGCGTCGAAGGGCGGCGCCTCCTCCCAATCGGTGACGATCCGGTGTCCGCCGGGAAGCGCGCGGATCACCGGCCGAATCTCCGGGCTGCACGCCACCACGAGCGTCGGGCAGAGCGCCGCCGCCATCGGCAGGTAGCGGGCGAACTGGATGGTGTCGCCGAAGCCCTGGTCGGCGACCAGCAACAGGGTGCCCTTGGGCAATGGGCGCCCGTCCCAGGGCCGCGGGGCGGGCGAGCCGCCGCGCGTCAGGAGCGACGGCGGGACCAGCGGCGGCACGCCGCGAAGGCGCCAGCGCCATTCGTATTCGCGCCACCCCTCGTCCCATTGCCCGGAAAGCAGCAGCCCCTCGGCCAGCTCGAAATGCGGCCCCGGCCAGTCCGGGCGGAGACGGACGGCGCGGCGCTCGCAGGAGATCGACGCCGCGACCTCCAGCCGGTCGTAAAGCACCACCCCGAGATTGTACCAACAGGCCGCGTCACCGGGGTCGAGCGCGACGGCGCGGCGGCCATGGGCGGCGGCTTCGTCCAGCCGGCCCGCGCGGCGGTGGAGTTCGCACAGGTCACTGTCGGACGGCGTCCTCGGCATGACAGGCGGCATGGCGGCGGCTACAGGCTGTAGCCCAGGCCGAGAATGACCGGCTCCAGGATCGGGATCGCCGGCTTCAGATGGGTCCTGTAGGCGCGGTGACGGTCGATGGAGCGGCTGTAGAGCTTCTCCGCGACCTGGGCGTGGCTGGGCGTGCGGGCGTGGCGCCGGTTCTCTTCGAAGCGCAGGCAGCGTCGGTCGAAGCCCAGCCCGAGGAAGCCCAGCAGGCGCCGCACCGCCGGCTCCGGCTCCCGCACCAGATCCTCGTAGCGCAGCGGCAGGTAGCGCAGCGGCATCTCCCGCCGGTAATGCTCCACCAGATCGAACACCAGAAGGACGTGACGGGCGGCGGTCTCCACATCGTTGGCGCAATGAAAGCCGTGGGTGAGGTTGGTGCCCATCATCGACAGCACGACGTCCAGCGGGTGGCGCAGCACATGCACCACCGGCGCCGAGGGAAACATTAGCGCGATCAGGCCGAGATGCGTCTCGTTGAAGGGCATCTTGTCGGTGAACAGCGTGTGGCCCGGCTTGGCTGGAACCAGCTTGCGGGCGTGGCGCAGATAGGCGTCGCGCAAGCGCTCCAGCCCGTCGCGCTGGTCGCCCATCCACAGCTCCGACAGCGCTTCCGGATAGCCGAGCGGGCTGCCCAGCGTTTGCGGCAGCGCCCGGACCACCGCGCCGAGCGAGGGCAGTTCGTCCCCCGCGGCGATGGCCGGATGGCTGGACAGGATCTGCTCGACCAGAGTGGTGCCGGAACGCGGGGCGCCGACAATGAAGACCGGCTGCGGCCCAGCGGCCGGTGTGGCGGCGGGCGTGGCGGGCCGCGGCATCAGGCGCAGGCGCGGCGCCACGAAGAAGGTGGCGAGGCGCGCGATAAGGTCCACCGCCTCCTCTTCGCCGTAGCGGCGACCGGCCTGCCGCAGCAGGGCCTTGCCGGCGGTGCAGGCGGCGAAGGCCTCGTCATGGCGGCCTAGCCGGTCGAGGATGCGCCCCGTCTCCAGCAGCGCGTCGGGGTCGGGGCCGCCATGGCGTACGGCCGAGGCGTCCAGGAGGGCGAGCGCCCGCTCTCCCTCCCCTTGCCGGGCCAGCAGGGCCGCCGCGAAGGTGTCGGCGCCGCGATGGCCGGGGTCGAGTTGCCGGGCGCGGTCCACCAGCCGTTGCGCGGCGGGGAGATCGCGGGCGGCGTCCTCGGTCTGTGCCCAGCCGTGCCAGGTCAGGGCGATGGACGGTTGCAGCGCCGCGGCCCGGCGGTAGGTCCGTCGTGCCTCCTCCAGCCGGCCCTGCCGGGTCAGGCTCCAGGCGAGGTTGGCGACCATTGCGGCGTCCGGCGGCGCCAGGGCCAACGCCCGGCGGTAATGGAACTCGGCGGCCTGGGGCCGGTGGGTGTCGGCCAGCACCAGCGCCATCAGCGTGTGGGAGCGCGCGTCCTCCGGCGCCAGCCGGACCGCGTTGCGGGCGTGAGGCTCGGATTCGGCCGCGCGGCCGGCCTGGAACAGCCGCCCGGCCAACTCCTGCGTCGCTACGAGATCATCGGGGGCGGCCCGCAACCGCCGCTCCAGCGCCACAACGTCGGGAGCGCCGCTCGGAATGTCGTCGGGCGAGGTCGGCATGACAGGCAGGTCCCATGGCGGCGGAACGCCCGCATGGGCGCGTGGTGCGGCGCCAGGATAGTGAAGGGTATGGGTGGCGGCAAGGACATCCCCTCTCCCCTCAGGGGAGAGGGTTAGGGTGAGGGGGTTGTGCTTTTGCCGGACGTACCGAAACGCACATCCCCCTCACCGGCTCTCAGCGGATGCCAGAGGCATCCGCCTGCCGCCGTCGGCGCTGGCTTTCAGCCAGCGCGAGAGGCCCTGCGGGCCACCCTCCCCCAGAGGGGAGAGGGCTATGAAGGCGAAATGCGATAGCTTTGGCGCCCCCCTACCGCCCCACCCACGCCGGGCGGCGCTTCTCCAGGAAGGCCGCGATGCCCTCCTGGTAGTCGGCGGACAGGTAGCAGAGGCGCAGCAGGTCGGCGTCGCCGTCCGCCGGCAGCCCATGGTCGCGCCAGCGGCGCAGCGCCTCGCGCGTCGTCCACAGGGTCAGCGGAGCGAGGCCCGCCAGTTCCTCGGCCAGTTCCTGGGCGCGGTCGGTGAGGGCCTCCTCAGCAACGACGCCGCGCAGGGCGCCGGCCCCGGACAGCTCGTCGGCGGTCAGCAGGCGGGCGCTGAAGATCATCTCCTTGGTCCGCGCGGTGCCGAGGATGGCGGCCAGCCGGGCGAGGTTCTTGATGCTCAGGCAGTTGCCCACCGTGCGGGCGATGGGGAAGCCGAAGCGCACCGACGGTGTGGCGATGCGCACGTCGCAGCAGGCGGCGAGCAGAGCCCCCTCCCCCACGCAGGCGCCGGCCAGGGCGGCGATGGTGGGAACGCGCACCGCCTCCAGCGCCATCGCTGCGGTTTCCGCGCGGTCCTCCAGGATCGTGTAGTCCTCCGGCGTCTTGACGCTCTGCAGGCAGGACAGGTCGGCGCCGGCCATGAAGGCGGGCTTGTCGCCGGCGGCACCGGTCAGCACCAGGGCCTTCACCGCCGGGTCGGCGTCGACCTCCCGGCAGATTTCGATCAGCCGGTCTTCCATCCAGGGGGTGATGGCGTTGCGCGCCTTGGGCCGGTTGAAGATCACCCACTGGACGGCGCCGCGCCGCTCGGTCAGGATTTCGGGCAAGGCGTCGGCCTCGCCGGTCGTGGCGATGGTCATCGTTCGGAACTCTCTTGGATTGGGCTGGCGGATCAGGCTGCGATCAGGCCGCCGGCCCGAGGATCTGGCAGGACCCGATGGGAAGAAGCGCCGTCACCACGCTGCCCGGCGCGAAGCTCTGCGCGGGCGGAATGAAGGCGCGCAGCGTCCGCCCGCCCCCCAGATCCACCAGCACGTCGCGGTACTCGCCCAGATAGGCGGAGCGCTGGACCGTGCCGGACAGCACGTTGCAGCCCTCGGCGGGCAGCCCTTTCTCCTCGGCACCGAACAGCCGGACTTGGGACGGCCGGACGCACAGCGACACCGTCCCGCCGGGCGCCGCGCCGCTGCGGTCGGGCGCGGTCAACACATGGCTGCCGACGCGGATGGCACCGTTGCCCTCGCTGGTCCCGGCCAGTTCGTTGTTGGCGCCGATGAAGGTGGCGACGAAGGCGTTGGACGGCCGCTCGAAGATGTCCTCCGGCGAGCCAAGCTGCTGGAGATGACCCGACTTCATGACGGCGATGCGGTCGGCGGTGACCAGCGCCTCCGACTGGTCGTGGGTGACGTAGACGGTGGTCAGCCCCAGCAGGTCGTGGACCTGCCGGATCTCGAACCGCATCTCCTCGCGCAGATGGGCGTCGAGGTTGGACAGCGGCTCGTCGAGCAGGAGGATGCGTGGCTCCACCGCCAGCGCGCGGGCCAGCGCCACGCGCTGCTGCTGGCCGCCCGACAGTTCCGACGGGTAGCGGTCGCGCAACGCCTCAAGCCGGACGGTGCGCAGCGTGCGGTCCAGCCGCTCGGCGATCTCCGGCTTGGGCAGGCGGCGGATGGCGAGGCCGAAGGCCACATTCTCCGCCACCGTCTTGTGCGGCCACACCGCGTAGTTCTGGAAAACCAGGGAGATGCCGCGCTTCTCCGGCGGCAGCACGCCGCGCGCCGAGGACAGCAGCACGTCGTCGGCCCAGATCTCGCCCTCCGTCGGCGCCTCGAACCCGGCGAGGAGTTGGAGCGTCGTGGACTTGCCGCAGCCCGACGGGCCGAGCAGAGCCAGCAGCGTGCCGTTGGGGACCTGCAGGTCGATGCCGTGCAGGGCGGTGTAGGTGCCGAAGGACTTGCGGAGGTTCTTGATGCGGATCCCGCTCATATGGGGAGAACTCCTTCCGCCGGGGCGGATTTGCGTGACGTGCGGCGCACGGTGGTCAGGCGCGTCAGGGGACCGGCGGCGACCACCAGCGCCAGCGTGATGAGGAGGAGAAGGACGCTCATGGCGCAGACGGCCTCGTAATTGCCACCGTCCTTGGCGTTGTAGATCAGGGTGGTCATCACGTTGGTCTTGGGGGTGATCAGGAAGACCGCCACCGACAGCTCCCGGATGATCGGGATGAAGACCAGGAACCAGCCCGACAGCAGCCCGCCGCCCATCAGCGGGATGGTGATCGACAGGAAGGTCCGCCCCTCCCCCGCGCCCAGGCTGCGGGCGGCGCGTTCCAGCTCCGGCCCGATGCCCTTCAGGATCGACCCGCCATGGGCGTAGGCGATGGGCAGGAAGGTCGCCGCGAAGGCCGCCACCAGCAGCAGCGGCGTGCCGTAGAGGTTCAGCGGCGCCCGCGTGTAGGCGGCGAAGAAGCCGACCGACATGACGATGCCGGGGATGATGATGGGAACGGTCGCCACCGCACCGAACAGGCTGGCTCCGAACACCATCTTCCGCTCGACGATGTAGGCGACCACGGTGCCGAGCATCACGCACAGCGTCGCGGCAAGGGTCGAGAACAGCAGCGAATTGACGATGGCGGTGTGCGTCTCCGAATTGCCGAACAGCGCCCACCAGTACCAGTGCAGCGACAGGTTCTCCCACGACAGGCCCTGGCCCCAGGCGCGGGTCAACGACACCAGAAGCAGCGCCGCGTAGGGCAGGAACACCGAGACCAGCGGCAGCAGCAGGGCGGCGCCGAAGGCCGGCCAGCGGGCGGCGCCCAGCGCGATCCGCCGCCCCGCCCGGCTCTTGCCGGAGATGGTGACGAACTGCTTGCGGCCCAGGATGCGGCGGCGCATCCAGAACAGCATGGCGGTGACCAGCAGCAGCGGCATGCAGTAGGCGGCCGCCATGTAGATTTCCGGCGGGAAGAGCTGGTAGAACTCGGCAAGCTTGGTCGTGACCACCGGGATGCCGGTCGGCGTCAGCAGGAAGGCCGGAACGCCGAACAGCGTCAGCCCCTGGATGAAGGACAGGATGAAGCTGGCGATCACCGCCGGGGTGACCAGCGGGATGGTGATGCTGAGCATGGTGCGCAGCGTGCCGGAGCCCAGCGTGGCGGCGGCGTCCTCAAGCTCCACGGCCATCTCGTCGAGCGCGCTCGACACCATGGTGAAGCTGTAGGGGACGGTGTAGATGCCGCAGATGAAGATCGCCCCGGTCATCGAGTAGATATTCAGCAGCGGCCCCGCCTCCGCCCCGGCGAGCGAGCGCCACAGCGTGTTCAGCCAGCCGGAGTTGGGGGCCGCCAGCAGAATCCAGCCGGTCGCCCCGATGAAGGACGGGGTGACGAAGGCGGTCAGCGTCAGCACACGGATGGTGCGGCGGAACGGCAGGTCGGTCCGCGACACCAGCCAAGCCAGCGGCACGCCGATGCCGACGGCGATCACCGCAGTCGCCACGGCGAGGACCAGCGAATTGAACAGCGGTTCCAGAAGCTCCGCCGACTGGAATATCCGCGCGTAGTTGCCGAGCGTCCATGCGCCGGTCAGGTCGTCGTGGAAACTGTTGTTGAGAACCCAGCCGAAGGGCAGGACCACCAGCAGGAAGAGAAGAAGGGCGACGGCGCCGAAGACCACGGTCCTGGCGAGCGGCACGCGGGCCATCGCCGGGCGCGCGGTCGCCGCGGCTGCGCTGTCTGGGCTGTCCGTTGAAATGACCCCCATAGGGTCCGCCTCCATTGTCCATACTATCCCTCGCCCCTCCGGGGAGAGGGTGCCCGCAAAGCGGGCGGGTGAGGGGGTTGCGCTTTTGCCGAACGTACCGACATGTGCAACCCCCTCACCCTAACCCTCTCCTCAAGGGGAGAGGGAATCCGGCATCAGCGCACCAGTTCCTTCCACTTGGCGATGCCTTCCGCGACCTCCGGGCCGAGGTCGTCGCCGGTGTTGCGGTACCACTTCAACTGGTCCAGCGACCGCCCCTCCGCCCAGGGCACGTCCTTGCGCAGCGTCGGCCAGTAGTTCTTCTGGAGGATCATCGACACCTCCGTGGAATAGAGGAAGTTGGTGAACAGCCGGGCGGCGTTCGGGTGCGGGGCCTTCGCCAGGATGCCGGTGACGCCCAGGTTCAGAATGGCGTCGTCGGACGGCGCCACCACGTCGATGGGGTTGCCGGCGGCCTTCTGGGTCAGCGTGTAGCTGAAGGGGGCGCCGGAGCCGACGACGCGCTCACCGGCCAGGATGTCGGTCACGGTGTCGACGTTGGACTGGCCGACCTTCGGCTTCTGCTTGCCGAAGGCGCGCAGGAAGTCGTCGCCGTACTTGCGGCGGATGGCGACCACCCAGTTCGCCACGTCGCCGGAGAAGGCCGGGCTGCCCGTGGTGATCTTGCCCTGCCACTGGTCCTCCAGCAGCGCCTGCCAGCTCTGCGGCGGGGTCTGGACCTTGCCCGGCGCGTAGTTGATGCTGGTCAGGCTGATGGCGCCGACATGGAACATCTTGTCGGGGTCGAGGGTGCGGAAGGCGTCCGGGATGTGCACGCCATCCACCGGCTCGAAGGGCGCCAGCGCGCCGATCTTCTTCAGCTCGGTGTAGTGCAGCATGTTGGTGGTGCCCAGCGAGTCGCACTCGTGGACGCCGCTCTGCAGCTCCATGCGCAGGCGGGTGTAGACGGTCTGCGAGGCCTGGCGGAGCAGGTTGACCTCGATGCCCGGATACTTGGCCTTGAAGGCGTCGCGGATCGCCTCCATCGTCTGCTGCTCGTAGGAGCCCCAGTAGAGGGTCAGGGCGCCTTCCTTCTTGGCGGCGGCGTAGAGCGGGTCGTCCGCCGCCGACGCGATGCGCGAGAAGGCGGTGCCGGCCAGCCCGCCGGTCACCAGGGCGGTGCCGACGAGTCCGCCGGTCTGGAGAAGGCGGCGGCGCGAGAATTCCATCATGTTGCCAATCCCTGTCTTGTTGTTGCGGTACCGCCGTTTCGGCGTCGTTCTTCGTTGGTGGTCGGAAATCAGTAGTCGCCGGTGGTCGCCCCGCCGTCGGCGACGATGGTCTGGCCGGTGACGTAGGCCGCGTCGTCGGACGCCAGGAAGGCGACGACGGCGGCGATCTCCGCCGGCTTGCCCAGGCGCCCGATGGGCGTCTTTTCCAGCCATTGTGAGCGCACCGCGTCGGGCACGCCCTCGACGATGGCGGTCTCCACGACCCCCGGAGCGACGGCGTTGACCAGGATGCCGCGGCGCGCCCCTTCCAGGGCAGCGGTGCGGGTCAGCCCGACCACCCCGGCCTTGGAGGCGGAGTAGTTGGCCTGCCCGAAGGTCCCCAGGATCGCCGTGGAGGCAATGTTGACGATGCGCCCCCAGCCACGGTCGCCGACCAGCCGGAAGGCCGTCTGACAGCCCAGCCAGGTGCCGCGCAGGTTCACGTCAATGACGGCGCTCCATTCCGCGTCGGTCATCTTGGGCAGCGAGCGGTCGCGGACGATGCCGGCGACGTTCACCATGATGTCCACGCCCCGAAAGGCCTCGGGCAGGCCGGTCACGGCAGCGCCCCAGCTTTCCCGGTCGGCGACGTTCAGCGCGGTGGCGTGGGCCTGAGCCCCTTCGGCGCGCAGCGCGGCGGCGACACTCTCGGCGGCCCCCGCCCCGATGTCGGCGACGACAACCGCGGCACCCTCCGCGGCCAGCCGCTCGCAGACGGCGCGGCCGATGCCGCCGCCGCCGCCGGTGACGAAGGCGACACGGCCGGCGAGGCGGCGTGGATGGGTGGTTGAGGCACTCATGCCTGCGTCTCCTTGCGGGCGATGGAGAGCACGTCCTCGCCATCCTGCACGGTCTCGCCGCGCTGATTCTTCACGGTGATGGCGACGCGGACGATGCCGCGGTCCGGCTTGGAGGCGCTGGGGCGAACCTCCGCCACCTCCGCCTCGTAATGCACGGTGTCGCCGGCGAAGACCGGGCCGACGAAGCGGCGGCGCGTCTCCAGGAAGGCGAGGATCGCCCAGTCGTCGATGGCGGAGCGCAGGCCGGTGCTGAGCGAGTGGGTCAGCATGCCGTGGGCGATGGTCCGCCCGAAGCTGTTGGCCTTGGCGGCCTCGGCGTCCATGTGCAGCGGGTTGAAGTCGCCGGTCAGCCCGGCGAACCAGACGATGTGCGCCTCGGTGACGGTGACGCGCGAGGAGCGCGTCCGGTCGCCCGGCTTGATGTCGTCGAGATGGATGGCGGTCATTCTATGGCACCCTCAGTCGGGAGTCCGCGGGCGGAACACAGGGAGGCTGGTGGCCTCGTCCAGTTGGTGGAAGGCCACGGCGAGCGGCATGCCGGCCCGCAGATCGGCCTCCGCCACCCCCTCGACGCGGGAGAAGACGGTGACGCCCTCCTCCAGCCGGATCAGGGCGCAGACGTAGGGATCGCCGCGCTGGTTGCCGCGATGGACGACGGAATAGGTCAGCAGCTCGCCGCGCCCGCTGGCCTCGACCCATTCCGGGCGGGCGTGCGGGGCGTGGATGGAATGCGCGCGCGGGTACCACTGGAAGCGCCCGGTCTCGGGGCAGCGCTGGATCAGGAAGCGCCCCTCGCGCGCCGCCTCCCAGAAGGGGGCGGAGGTCTCGTCCTGGACGGGCGGGATAGTCATGCTGGTCGTTGGGGCGGTCATCGGGACACCTTACCGGGCAAGGATGGCGGTGGCGGCGGAGCAGAAGGTGCCGCCCAGCCCATGGGCCAGGGCGATGCGCGCGTCGGGCACCTGGACGCCCGGTCCCTCGCCGCGCAGCTGGCGGACGCTCTCGATCAGGGTGAAGATGCCGCGCTTGCCAGGATGGTTGGACGACAGCCCGCCGCCGTCGGTGTTGGTCGGCAGGCTGCCGCCCAGCGTCAGGTTGCCATCCGCGACGAAGGCGCCGCTCTCCCCCCGCCCGCAGAAGCCCAGATCCTCCAGCGCCAGCATCGGCGTGATGGTGAAGGCGTCGTAGATCTGCGCCACGTCGATCTCGCCGGGGGTCAGCCCGGCCATGGCGAAGGCGCGCGGGCCGGACAGCGCCGCCGGGGTGGTCAGGTCGTCGGGAATCTGGCTGTTCTGGGTGCGCGCCACGGCGGCCCCGTAGCCGACCAGATGGACCGGCGGCTTCCTCAGGTCGCGCGCCCGCTCCCGGCTGGTCATCACCACGGCGCCGCCGCCGTCGGTCACCACGCAGCAGTCCAGCCGGTGCAGCGGCGAGGCGATCATCGGCGAGGCCAGCACGTCGTCCACCGTGATCGGCTTGCGCAGTCGGGCGTCGGGGTTCGTCGCGGCGTGCTCGCGGAAGGTCACGGCCACCTGGGCAAGCTGTTCCGGCGTGGTGCCATACAGGTCCATATGGCGACGGGCGAACAGGCCGTAGGTCGAAATCAGCGTCGGCGCGTAGGGAATCTCGTACTGGCCGGGGCCGGCGGGGAAGACGAAGGGGTCGAAGGACGGGCTGCTCAGCGGCCACCAGCGCGGGCAGGCGGCGTAGCTGATGACCACCACCTCGGCCAGCCCGGTGGCGATGGCCGCCGCCGCCTGCCCGGCCTGGAGGATGTAGGAGCAGCCGCCGACGTCGGTGCTGTTCACGTAGGTCGGCGCGATCCCGATGTATTCGGCCAGTTCGACCACATCCATGGTGCTGCCGCCCTCGGCCCAGTCGCCGGAGGCCGCGCACAGCCCGTCCACGTCCTTCAGCGTCAGCCCGGCGTCGTCCAGCGCGCCGAGGATGCAGTCCATCTGAAGGGCGAAGGGGTGGACGCGCGGCGCATCCCGGCGGGGCGATTCAAAAACGCCGGCGATGGCCGCCTTTCCCGAAAGATCGATCACGCGCGGGTTGTCCTTTCCTGGTTGTGGAAGGCCGCGCATCGCTGCCGCGACGCGCGCCGAGCGGCTTCATTGGACAGGCGATGAGAGTAAAGAGATCGCTTGCCTCGGAAATCACGAAGACTATCCGATGGCCGGCAGAGATTTCGATCAGGCCGATCCGCTCCCGGCAAGATCAAGACTACCGGACACAGTTCGTGTCACAAGCAGAAAAAACGATGCGGTCCGGTGCACGGAACGCACCAATGTCACACCCGGCGAATCCGTGGAACGGTGCCTTCCATGCACCGGATTGGGCCAAACTAAGCGATTGTTTTCCGACCGCCGTGGCGCAAGCCTTTGGGTATCGCATTCCCGCCGCCGCCCTGGACCGGACCGGTTTCCAGCCGGGCGCGCGGCCCCGCCCGGCCCGCCTGCGCGGCGTCCGGCCATCCGAAGGATCTTGCATGCTCAACACCGATACGCAACGCCGCGAAGGCCCCCTGGCCGGCGTGCGCGTGGTCGATCTCACGCACATGTTGGCCGGCCCCTACAGCACGTGGCTGCTCGGCGCGCTGGGAGCGGAGGTCATCAAGATCGAGCGTCCCGGCAAGGGCGATTTCACCCGCATCATTGCCCCCTTCAGCGAGGAGGAAAGCATTTACTTCCTCAGTGTCAACCGCAACAAGCGGAGTCTGACGCTCAACTTGAAGGAGGAAAAGGGGAAGGAGATCTTCAAAAAAATCGTCGCCACCTGCGACGTGCTGGTGGAGAACAACCGGGCCGGGGCGATGGACCGGCTGGGGCTGGGCTACAACGATCTGAAAGCGGTCAATCCGCGGCTGGTCTACGCCTCGATCTCCGGCTTCGGGCAGGACGGCCCCTACCGCCACCGGCCCTGTTTCGACGTGGTGGCCCAGGCGATGTCCGGCATGATGAGCATCACCGGCGAGCCGGGCGGCGATCCCTGCCGGGTCGGCGCGTCGATCGGCGACATCGGGTCCAGCCTGTTCGCCGCCGTCGGCATCCTCGCCGCCCTGCAGAAGCGGACCAGCACCGGCGAGGGCAGCTTCATCGACGTGGCGATGCTCGATTGCCAGCTCGCCCTGATGGAGAACGCCATCGCCCGCTTCCTGAACGCCGGGGAGACGCCGCGAGCGCTGGGCAGCCGCCACCCGCTGATCGCTCCCTTCCAGGCCTTCCCCACCGCCGACAAGCCCATCGCCATCTGCGTCGACACCAACGAGCAGTGGGACCGGATGTGCCGCGCCATGGGGCTGGAGCATCTGCTGTCCGACCCGCGCTTCCCCACCGGCTCGGCCCGCAACGCCAACCATGCGGAACTGGAGCCGCTGCTGCGCGAGGTCTTCCTCACCCGCGGGCGCGACGCCTGGCTGGACGCGATGGAGGACGCCGACGTCCCGGCCAGCCCGATCAACAGCGTGCCGGACGCGCTGAACGATCCCCAGGTGGTCCACCGGAAGATGGTCGTGGAGGTGCCGGAGGGCTCGGGCAAGCGCTTCGCCGCCGTGCCGATCACCATGCCGGAGGCTCCGCTGCCCGCCGAAAGCCCGGCGCCGCGGCTGGGCGAGCACACCGACGCCATCCTGGCGGACCTGGGCTTCAGCCCCGACGAGATCGGCGCCTTCCGTCGCGACGCGGTGGTGTGATGGCCGGCGGCGCAGGGGGAGAGCGGCGGGTGGCGGGTGGCGAAGGGGCGCGTGCGGTGCTGGCGGAAATGTTTCATACTGCTGTCGAGATCACTGCCGCCGGGATCGCTCCCAGCCTCGCCCCGGCTTCCGTCCACAGCCCAAAGGTCCGCATGGCGCGCCGCCTACCGCCCCTTCTCGCGCTCCGCGCCTTCGACATCTTCGCCCGTCAGGGCACGGTGCGGGCCGCCGCCGACGAGCTGGCGGTGTCCCACACGGTGGTGTCGCGCCACATCCAGAATCTGGAACAGGCGGTGGGGGTGAAGCTGGTGGCGAAGTCGGGGCGCGGCCTGTCCCTGACCCGCGAGGGCATCCGCTACGCCGCCCAGCTCCGCCGCGCCTTCGACCTGATCGCCGACGCCAGCAACGAGCTGCGCAACGGCGGGATGGAGGCGGTGCACATCTGCTGCCTCGCCGGGCTGGCGTCGCGCTGCCTGCTCGCCCGCCTGCCCGAGCTGGAGGAGGCGCTGACCGGGCGCGAGGTGATCCTTCAGCCGACCTCGACCCGCCCCGACTTCAGCCGGGAGGAGGCCGACGCCGAGATCATGTATCTGGAGGACGGCGGCTCCGTCGCCGACGGGCTGCGCTCGGAAATGTTCGCCCGGCCGCGCATCCTCGCCATCGCCAGCCCGGAGTTCAAGGCGCGCTATCCCGACGTGCGCACGCCCGCCGACCTCGTCGGCCTGCCGCTGATCCACGAGCAGTCCACCGGCATGTGGGAAGCCTGGCTGGAGGAGGCCGGCATCGCCGACATTCCCCGGCTGCGCGGCCCCCGGCTGTGGCAGGCGCATCTGACGATCGAGGCGGCCCGGCTGGGGCGCGGCGTAGCGCTGGTCAGCGACCTGCTGGTGACCGAACCGCTGGCCAACGGCGAGCTGGTGGAGATGGTCGATAGCAACGTGACCATCGGCGGCTATTACTTCATCGCCCCGGTCCACCGCTGGAACACACCGGTCATCTCCGCCATCCGGCAATGGCTGCGCGGCGTTTTCCCGCCGGACCAGACCTCCCCCCTCTAAGGCACTTCCATGACCCAGGACCATGCCCTGCCGCCGGACATCTTGCCGTCCGACATCCTGCTGTCCGGCGTGCACACCGTCGACGAGAGTTGGATCGACCTTTACGGCCACATGAACATGGTCCGCTACGTCGCCCTGTTCGACGAGGTCGGCTACGCCCTGATGGAGCATTGGGGGCTGGGCGAGACCTACACGCGGGACGAGGGGTTCGGTCTGTTCGTGGTCGACGTGGCGGTGCATTACCGGCGGGAGCTGCGCGTCGGGACGCCTCTGCAAGTAGCCCTGCGGCTGCTCGACGCCGACGACAAGCGGCTGCTGAGCCTGCTGGAGATCCGGCGGGCTGACGACGGGACGGTCGTGGCGACCATGGAGCAGCTGTCCTGTCTCTTATACACATCTGACGCTGCCGACGATTATACGC
>NZ_JAUQTX010000470.1:0-1898 GCF_059803775.1 Azospirillum sp. UFLA03-27
ATGTGTATAAGAGACAGGGGTGGGGGCAAGAACCTCTTCATAAAAGACACCCCATGCCCCAACACCCTCCCGCCCTGGAAACCCGCGGCGTCAACAAGTGGTTCGGCGCAAACCATGCCAACCGCGACGTGTCGCTGGCCGTGCCGAAGGGCACCATCCACGGCGTGATCGGCGAAAACGGCGCCGGCAAATCGACGATCATGAGCATCGTCTACGGCTATCTTCCCGCCGACGGGGGTACGATCCTGGTGGACGGCCGCCCGGTGGCGGTGCGCAGCCCGCGCGACGCTCTGGCCGCCGGGATCGGCATGGTCCACCAGCATTTCATGCTCGTCGATCCCTTCACCGTGCTGGAGAATGTCCTACTGGGGGCGGAGGGCGGCGTCACCCTGGCCGCCGGGATGGCGCGGGCCCGGACGGAGTTGACCCGGCTCGCCCGTGACTACGGGCTGGAGGTGGACCTCGACCGCCCGGTCGGCGAGCTGCCGGTGGGGGCGCAGCAGCGGGTGGAAATCCTGAAGGCGCTCTACCGCGGCGCCGACATCCTGATCCTCGACGAGCCGACCGGCGTCCTCACCCCGCAGGAGACCGACCACCTCTTCCGCATCCTCCGCGCGCTGCGCGAGCAGGGGAAGACGGTCGTCATCATCACCCACAAGCTGCGCGAGATCATGGAGCTGACCGACAACGTGACGGTCATGCGCCGCGGGCAGGTGGTGGCGAACGTCGCCACCGCCGACACCAGCCGCGAGGCGTTGGCGGAGCTGATGGTCGGGCGCAAGGTGCTGCTGCGGGTGGAGAAGGCGCCGGCCACGCCCGGCTCGGCGGTGCTGGAGGTCTCCGGCCTGCGCGTGCGCGACGGCGCCGGGGTGGAGCGGGTGAAGGGTGTCGGCCTGACCGTGCGCGCCGGGGAGATCGTCGGCATCGCCGGTGTCTCCGGCAACGGCCAGTCCGAACTGCTGGAGGCGCTGGCCGGCATGCGCCCGCCGGCGGGCGGCTCCGTCCGCCTGCGCGGGGTGGAACTGGCCGACAAGCCCGACCGCTTCACCGCGCGGGGGCTGCGGGCGCTCGGCGTCGGCCATGTGCCGGAGGATCGGCAGCGGGTCGGCCTCGTCACCGGTTTCGAGGCGCAGGAGTGCGCGATCCTCGGCCATCAGGGCGATCCGGCCTTCAACGGGCGGCTCCTGATGGACCGCCGCGCTTTGTTCGACCGCTGCGCGGCGGAGATGGACGCCTACGACGTGCGTCCGCGCGACCCGCGCCTGCCCGCCGCCAACTTCTCCGGCGGCAACCAGCAGAAGATCGTGCTGGCCCGCGAAATGGAACGGAACCCTGACCTGCTGCTGGTCGGCCAGCCCACCCGCGGCGTGGACATCGGCGCCATCGAGTTCATCCACCGCCGTCTGGTGGCGCTGCGCGACCAGGGCAAGGCGATTCTGCTGGTGTCGGTGGAGCTGGACGAGATTCGCGCCCTGTCCGACCGCATCCTGGTGATGTTCGACGGCCATTTGGTGGGCGAGGTCGCCCCGGACGAGGCGGACGAGCGGCGTCTCGGCCTGATGATGGCCGGGGCGGCGGAGGCAGCGTAAGGTTGACCCCGAACGCTCCCGCTTGCGCTGGCCCCGTGCGCGGGGCACTTTCCTGTGGGCAGGGACGTTCGAGCCGTCCGGCTTGTGAACGGGCGTGACCACGGATGGAGCCGGGATGGCGCAGGACGCGGCGCAGGGGGTGACGGGCCGGGGCTTCGGCCGGCCGGGCGAGGTTCCCGGCTGGGTCGGCTACGCGCTTCTGCCGCTGCTGAACCTGCTGGCCGCCCTCGTCCTGTCCGGGCTGGTCATCCTGGTGATCGGGGAGGATCCTGTCTCTTATACACATCTCCGAGCCCACGAGACTATAAC
>NZ_JAUQTX010000471.1:0-1833 GCF_059803775.1 Azospirillum sp. UFLA03-27
GCGTATAATCGTCGGCAGCGTCAGATGTGTATAAGAGACAGCCCCCGCCGCGTCTCCGGAGGTGCTGGAGCGGCTGGCCAGCCTGACGCCGCGGGAACGCGACGTGCTGCAATGGCTGGTCGAAGGCAAGTCGAACAAGGTCATCGCCTTCGAGCTGTCGATCAGCCCGCGCACGGTCGAGATCCACCGCGCCCGCGTGATGGAGAAGATGCGCGCCGACAGCCTGCCCTCGCTCGTCCGCATGGCTCTGTCTGCCGGGATCACCCCCAAAGGGGAGTGATACGGACGGCGAGCGACGCCGGCGGCGACTGATCCACATCAAAACCACGCCCGATAAGGGGAACTCCGTATTCCGGCACCGCCGGGCGGCTTCTATCTTCCCTGTACCGCCCGCCAACGGGCGTCATTCCGCGTGATTTCCGATGCTGGAGGCAGTCTTGGCCGAACCGGGCGATAGCATCGTCTACATCGTCGACGACGACGAGCCGGTGCGGGACTCGATGAAGGCGCTGCTCGAAGCCTGTGCCTTCGAAGTGCGCGACTATGCGTCGTGCCAGAGTTTCATGGATCAGTACAACGGCAAGCCGTCGGGCTGCCTCGTTCTCGACCTGCATCTGCCGGTGATGAGCGGGCTGGAGTTCATCGAGCGTTTCGGCGCGAACCTGCACGGCCTGCCCGTCATCATGGTGTCGGGGCGCGGCGATCCGGCGACGTTCGCCCGCGCGCGGGAAGCCGGCGTGACCGCCTTCCTGGAAAAGCCGTTCGAAGAGGACCAGCTCCTTGACGCGGTGCAGCGCCTGCTGCCAGCCTGACCGTCCTTCTCGGTCCTGAGAGGGCCGCCGTTCCCCGGACAGGGTTCGTGAAACACCGTCCGCAGCGGAGCGCGCCCATGGCGTCCGAAGAATCCTTTTCCCGCCCCCTGTCTGCCCTGGAGGCCGTGCGCAGCCGCCGCAGCGTCCGCGCCTTTACCGCCAAGCCGGTGCCGCGCGCCGTGGTGACGGAGATCCTCGACGCCGCCAGCCGGGCCCCCAGCGGGTCGAACATCCAGCCCTGGAAAGTCCATGCGGTGGCCGGCGCGGCGCGCGAGGCGCTGTCGGCGGAGTTGCGCGCCGCCCATTTCGACCCGGCGGACGATCAGGACGGGGCGGAATACACCTATTACCCGACCCAGTGGTTCGAGCCCTACCTGGGGCGGCGCCGGAAGATCGGCTGGGACCTCTACGGCCTGCTCGGCATCGCCAAGGGTGACCGCGCGGCGATGGCGGAGCAGCACGCCCGCAATTACGACTTCTTCGGCGCCGCGGTCGGGCTGTTCTTCACGATGGACCGGCGGATGGAGCAGGGAAGCTGGCTCGACGTCGGCATGTTCATGGAGAATGTGATGGTGGCGGCGCGGGGCTTCGGGCTGGACACCTGCCCGCAGGCCGCCTTCATCACCCACCACCGCATCGTCCGTCGCCATCTCGACATCCCGGACACCGACATCCTGCTGAGCGGCATGGCGTTGGGCCACGCCGACCCGAACGCGCCGGAAAACCGCCTGGAGACCGAGCGCGCCCCGGTCGCCGACTTCACCCGTTTTCACGGCTTCTGATATCCCCGCCTTGTCGGCTCCTGTTTTCGGCCCCTGTTCGCAATGTGCGTTTTCGCACAGGCGTCGGCGGGCCGTGACGGCACTCTCCAGCCGCGCCGCGAAGCGCTGGCCTGACCGTTCCATCCCGGCAGGCTCCGCCCCGCGTCCCGTTTCCTGCGGCTTGGAGTGTTCCGACGATGGCTCTGCTCGATGATCTTGCTGTCTCTTATACACATCTGACGCTGCCGACGATTATACGC
>NZ_JAUQTX010000472.1:0-1844 GCF_059803775.1 Azospirillum sp. UFLA03-27
CGTATAATCGTCGGCAGCGTCAGATGTGTATAAGAGACAGTCCCTCCCCTGCGAAGCGGGGGAGGGTGAGGGAGGGGGGCAATGCCCGCCACCGCGAGGCCACACCAAGAATCGGGGCCAACGCCCCGCAGAGTTTTGAGAGGATGTGAGGCATGAGCGCTGTGATCGACAAGCCCAACAGCCTGCTCTACGACGGGGCGGACTGGGATTACGACCAGATCAAGCGCGTCTACGACGCCATCGAGGACATCGCCCTGAAGGACATGGGCCTCAACGTCTATCCCAACCAGATCGAGGTCATCACCGCCGAGCAGATGCTCGACGCCTATTCGTCCATCGGCATGCCGCTGATGTACAAGCACTGGTCCTTCGGCAAGCATTTCGCCCGCGACGAGATGCTCTACCGCAAGGGCTATCGCGGCCTCGCCTACGAGATCGTCATCAACTCCAGCCCCTGCATCAGCTACATCATGGAAGAGAACACCATGACGATGCAGACGCTGGTGATCGCCCACGCCGCCTTCGGCCACAACCACTTCTTCAAGAACAACCAGCTCTTCCAGCAGTGGACGGACGCCGAGGGCATTCTCGACTATCTGGAATTCGCCAAGTCCTACATCGCCCAGTGCGAGGACCGCTACGGCCACCACGCGGTGGAACGGGTGCTCGACGCCGCCCACGCGTTGATGAACCAGGGCGTGCACAAGTATCCGAAGAAGCGCAGCCTCGACCTGCGGCTGGAGCAGAAGCGCGAGCGGGAGCGGCAGGAGTACCAGGAGCAGACCTTCAACGACCTGTGGCGCACCGTGCCGAAGGTCGCTGTCGGCGGCAACCGCCCGTCCAAGTCGGTGTCGGAGCGCAAGAAGCTGCTCGGCCTGCCGGAAGAGAACCTGCTCTATTTCCTGGAGAAGAAGGCGCCGCGGCTGGAGCATTGGCAGCGCGAGATCCTCCGCATCGTCCGCCACATGGCGCAGTATTTCTATCCGCAGAAGCAGACCAAGCTGATGAACGAGGGGTGTGCGACCTACACCCACTACACCATCCTGAACGAGATGCACCGGCGGGGGATGATCAGCGAAGGCGCGATGCTGGAATTCCTGCATTCGCACACCTCGGTGGTGTTCCAGCCGGAGTTCGACGACCAGCGCTTCTCGGGCATCAACCCCTACGCGCTCGGCTTTGCGATGATGCAGGACATCCAGCGCATCGCCGAGACCCCGACCGACGAGGACCGCTACTGGTTCCCCGATCTCGCCGGGCGGGGCGATGGCATGGGCGCCCTGCGCGACGCCTGGGCCAACTTCCGCGACGAGAGCTTCGTGCTCCAGTATCTCAGCCCGCACCTGATGCGGAAGTTCAAGATGTTCAGCGTGCGCGACGACGCGGAAGACCCCTATCTGCTGGTCGAGAACATCCACAACGAGCGCGGCTACCGCGGCATTCGCAAGCTGCTGGCGCGGCAGTACGACCTGGGTTTCCTGGAGCCGGACATCCAGATCGTCGACGTGGATCTGGCCGGCGACCGCAAGCTGATCCTGCACCACCGCGTGACCAACGGCGTGCTGCTGGACGAGAGCGACGCCAAGGCGGTGTTGCGCCACATCGCCAACCTGTGGGGCTACGAGGTCCAGCTCGTCGAGGTGTCGGCCCTGTCCGACGCCATCCTGAAGGAGCACGCGGTCACCGCGCCCAGCGGCATCGGGGGGTGATAAGTGTTGCCCCCTCCCTAACCCTCCCCCGCTGACGCAGGGGAGGGGACTGCCGCCGCTCCGCAAATTCTCCCTCTCCCGCGCGAGCGGGGGACTGTCTCTTATACACATCTGACGCTGCCGACGATTATACGC
>NZ_JAUQTX010000473.1:0-1845 GCF_059803775.1 Azospirillum sp. UFLA03-27
ACTCGTCGGGGCAATGTGTAATACCAACGGCAAGTGAATGACCCCAATGAGGCGAGGCCGATCACATGTTGGAAGGCATGGGAAGCAAGGTTCATTTGGTCCGTCATCTCGATGAGGCGGAACTGTATCGGCTCTATCGGGACGAGAAGGATGGGGCGCAGCGTTCGCATCTGCAGATTATCTGGCTGCTGCCCCCGGAGCGCTCAGCAAAGTTTGTCTCCGAGGAGACGGGCTATTCACAGCGTTGGATCAGCGACGTCATTGGACGGTCGCTCATGCCATGCCTCCAGAGATGGTCTCGGAGACGGATACCGGCCGGAATCGCCGTCCAGCACGCACATGGCCATATGGCGGGCCAGGCCTCGCGGCCACGACAAAAAAGGGAGCGGTCCAGCGTCGATGGACCGCCCCCCCCTTTTACCAGACGGCCGAAGCCGCGTTACGCCGCGTGGCTCAGCAGCGACGGGTCGATGTGGTCGAACAGCGGATCATAGCCGGCATCGACCGGCATGGCCCCGTACACGCTGTTCGCCACCGCCACCGCGTCGGCCACGGCAACCGGAGCGGCCGCCGCCTGCTGGGCCGCGACGTGGCTCCACACGCTGTCCGTTCCGGCGTCGAGCGCCAGCGCCGTGGCCTCGCCGACCGGGGTGGCCGAGGGGAAGAAGCTCTTGTCGGCGTCAACCACCAGCGTGCCGTTCCACCACAGGCCGGACTGGCCCTTGACCACATCCTTGCCGTCCAGCGCACCCTTGTCGTAGGTGACGATGCTGTCGGTGGCGGAGACGGACTTGCCGTTGATCGTGACCTTGTTGACGATCAGCGAGCGGTCCTGCCCGTTCACCACGGCGTCGTTGTCGTACTGGATCTGCACCTTGTGCGCCTGATCGGCGCTCAAGCTGGTGGTGAAGCTGTAGTCCTTGGCCGAGGTGCCGGCCACACCCTCCCCGACCTTCTGGCCGTCCACCAGCAGGTTGAAATGGGCGTTCACCCCGCCGGCCGCCGCGCCGGAGGCGTTGACGGTGATCGTCGTGGTGCTGGGACCGCTCTGCGGCAGCGTGCCGCCTGCGGGGAACTCCTTGGCCGGGGCGTCGACCACCAGCGTGCCGCCCCACCACATCGACGATTGGCCCTTGACCACGTCCTTGCCGTCCAGCGCGCCCTTGTCATAGGTGACGATGCCGTCGGTCGGGTTGTGGGCGGTGCCGTTGATGGTGATCTTGTTGACGAACAGGTTGCGGTCCTGCCCGTTGACGAAGCCGTCGTTGTCGTACTGGATCTGCACCTTGTGCGGCTGCCCGGCGGTCAACGCGGTGGTGAAGCTGTAGTCCTTTGCCGCCGTGCCGACCGTGGCGTCGCCGATGGCCTTGCCGTCCACCAGCACCTTGAAATGCGCGTTCACCCCGCCCGCGGCGGCGCCGGAGGCGTTGACCTTGATCGTCGTGACGCTGGCCGTCGGCGTCGTCGGGACGGTCGGTGTGGTCGTCGTGGTGTCCACCGCGAAGCCGGTGGAGGCGCCCGCCTTGCCCGCGTTGCCGGCGAGATCGGTGTAGCTGCCCACCTTCACCGCCACGTTGGCGTCGGTGATCTTCGTGTTGGTCGAGGGCGTGAAGACGGCGGTGTAGGTGGAGGCGTCCACCGTCTTGAAGCCGCTCAACGTGCCGCCCTTCACCGTGGTGTCGGCCAGCGCGAAGCCCTTCACATCTTCGCTGAAGTCGAAGGTGACGAGCGGCTTCTCACCCTTGGTCACGCTGCTGTCGGCGATGGTCACCTTGACCGTGGGGGGCGTGGTGTCGGTTGGGGCCTGTCTCTTATACACATCTGACGCTGCCGACGATTATACGC
>NZ_JAUQTX010000474.1:0-1831 GCF_059803775.1 Azospirillum sp. UFLA03-27
CTGGGGGATTTGGCTGCCGGTTCCGTCTGCGTCGGGGCCCGGCCTGTCCGATGACCAGACAGTACGCCCCGCCGCCCATCCCCGCTGTGGCCTGCGCCACATCCGGACGCGGTTTGCTTTCGGTGCCGCATGCTTGACGTTCATCAAGACTCCGTCCGGCAAAGCGGTGTTTCCTTGCGGCCCATGACCACCGACCTTCTCCTCGCCGCCCTGTTCCTGTTCGCCACCCACGCCGTGCCGTCCTGGCCGGGGGTGCGGCCGTGGCTGATCGCCCGGATGGGACGGGGCGGGTTCGTCACCCTGCATTCGCTTGGCTCGCTGCTGGCGCTCGGCCTGTTCGTCTGGGCCTACCGCGAGCCCGGGGGCGGAGAGCCGCTGTTCGTTCCCGCCGGATGGGCGGCGCCGCTCGTCGTCGCGCTGATGCCGCTGTCCTTCCTGCTGATCGCCGCCCGCGTCACCAGCAAGGCCGGCGAGCCCGACGCCCCCAACCCGCCGCGCGGCATCTACCGGATCACCCGCTTTCCCGGCAGCATGGGGCTGCTGCTGTGGGCGCTGCTGCATCTGCAAGCCACCGGGGACGGGCGGCGGGTCGTGCTGTTCGTCGCGATGGCGGCCATCGCCCTGTTCGCCATGGTCAAGAACGACTGGCTGCTGCGCCGCGGTGCTGCCGGGCGGACCTACCGGGCGGAGACCTCCGCGCTTCCCTTCGCCGCCATCCTGGCCGGACGCCAGAGCTTCCGCCCAGGAGAGATCGGCTGGGGCCGTGTTCTGGGCGCGCTCGCCGCCTATGCCGCGATGATCGCCGTGCATCCCTGGCTGTTCGGAGTCAGCCCGCTCTATTGGCTGTAGCGGGAAGGTTTGCGACACGCCGCGCCGCTCCGCCTGTTGACGGTCATGAATGCAGACCGCCGAGGAGGGACAGCGCCATGGAGCATCACACCGGCCCCGACGACCCCCGCGTCCGCGAGCGCGCCCACGCCATCTGGGAGCGGGAGGGCCGTCCCGAGGGGCGCCACATCGAGCATTGGCAGCAGGCCGCCCGCGAGATCGCCGAGGAGGACGCCGTCCCCGGTCCGGAGGCCGGGCTGCAAACCCCCGACAGCGCCAGCGAGCGCGCCCTGCACGAGGCCGCCGAGCATCTGCGCGGCGTGGACGCGCACAGCCACCATCGCCAGTCGTCGACGGCGGAAGGCTGATCGGGCGGAAGGCTGATCGTCAGTCCTCGTCGTCCAGGGACAGCTGACGGACTTCCAGTCGCGGATCGGGCTGAGGCAGCGGGCGCGGCTCCGCCGCCCGGCCCGCGGCGGGAGGCGCGGCGGCGCGCGGCGGGCGCAGCGGCTTGTTCACCGTGCCCCGCGGCCCTATGCTCGGCTCGTCGCCGAAGTCGGGCAGGGGCGGGCAGCGGTCCATCACCGCGCGCATCAGCACGGCGACGCGGTCCGTCTGCTTGCGCAGGCCTTGTCCACGCTCCCCGTCGTAGAGCGGGTCGTCGAGGAACTTGCGGATCTCCATCAGCGCGCGGAACTCCACCCCCACCGTCTCGTGGGTGCCGATGGGCAGCGCCTTGACCCGCGCGAAGGTGTTGAAGAAGCCCAGGCTCTCCTCCACGAACAGGATCACCATGCGGGCGTGCAGGCGTTCCAGCGCGGTGGTCATCGGGCCGATCAGCTCCTCCATCTCCGACGGGGCGGCGTCCAGCCGTTCCTGGGTCACCGCCGCCAGCGAGAAGAAGTCGCGCACCTTGCGGGAGAATTTGCGGTAGCGGCCCATCCCGCCGACCGACACACGCTCTGTCTCTTATACACATCTGACGCTGCCGACGATTATACGC
>NZ_JAUQTX010000475.1:0-1827 GCF_059803775.1 Azospirillum sp. UFLA03-27
CCGGCGTCGTGGGAGCCGGGTTATAGGCGGGTTGGATGAGACCGGCAAGAGCTTTTTTCACCGCCGTCCATTTTTTCTGAAACGCCAGCGTCACAACGAGCCTTCCGCGCAGCGTCAACGCTCGATCAGATAGCGCAGGGTCAGCGTCGTGCGCGTCACCGGCTCGGTAACGGTCAGGGCGGCGTCGGCGTAGCGCGGCGGTCCGAAGCGCATGGGGGCGTCGTTGCTGAAGCCGACCCCCTCCTTCGGCATGCCGAGGAAGTTGCGGTCGAGTTCGAGATTCTGGTTCTCGTCATGGAAGGACTGCACCGCGTAGGTGCCGGGCGGAACCTTGTGCACCACCACGGTGACGCTCCCCGGCCGCGCCGGCTCCGCCGCGCTGTAGGGGCAGTTGGGCCCCAGGAACGTCTCCGGCGTGCACACCGCGACCAGCACCTTCCCCTGGGCGTTCGCGACGTTGGCGACGGTGATGGCAAGGTCGGCAGCGGCGGCCGGTCCGGTCGCCAGGAGGACCGCCAGCGCGGCTAAGGCTCCGCCCACCGTGGCGTAGCGGGCGGTCCGGAACTGCCGAGGGGTCGTCATGGTGCACCCGTTCTGGACGTGGACGGATAGGCGCGCCCGCGCCATTCCGCCGGGCGGCCCCGGCGGGCGCGCAGCAGCGCCGACCATTGGATCGCCAGCAGGATCAGGATGCCCACGGGGTGGAGCAGCGCGCCGGCCAGACTCTGACGGAAACGGAGGGCCAGCAGCAAGCGGAACGACAGCCCCGCCGCCACGGCCGACGCCGCCATGATGACAAACTCCTGCGGCAACGGGGCCAGCGCCGCCAAGCCGAGCAGCAGCCAGGGCAGGGCATGGCCGCCGAACAGCAGAACGGTCCAGACCGGCAGGGCGACCGGGGTCGCCATCCCCTCCGTCGCGTTCTTCGAGAAGCCGGACCACACCTCCCGCCAGCCGCGGTACATCCGGCAGCGGGCGAGACCGGTCGCGTCGAACAGGTCGCTCCCCTGCCCCGCCCGGCGAAAGGCGCGCGGCAGAGTCACCCCGTCGTGCAGCGAGGTCGCGATGGCGGCGTGGCCGCCGGCCGCCGCGTAGGAGTCCCGCCGCACCGCGATCAGCTGGCCGCAGGCGGCGGCAAAGCCGGGGCTGGCCGACCAGCGCATCCCGACCATCGGCAGATAGCCGAGCAGAAGCACATGGATCAGCGGGATCACCAGCGCCTCGGCCAGGGTGCCGGTCTCCTGGCGCGGGAAGCCGCTGACCAGCCCCGCCCTGCCCGCCAGCAGCGCGCCGCAGACCAGCCGGGCGGCGTCCGGAGCCAGCCGCACGTCGGCGTCCTGGAACAGCAGCACCGGGTGCCGCGCCAGACCGGCGAGCGCCTGGCAGGCGTGCTGCTTGCCCGACCAGCCCGGCGGCAGCGGCGGCGCCGTTTCCAGCCTCAGGCGGGGATCGCGGCCGGCGAGATCGCGGACGATCGCCGCCGTGCGGTCGGTGGAATGGTCGTCCAGCACCACCACCTCCACCGTCACGCCGCGGCTGGACAGCGCCGCCCGCACCGCGGCGGCGATGGTGGCCTCCTCGTTGCGGGCGGGGATCAGGACGCTGACGGCGGCGCCCGGCGGCGGCTCGGCCTTTGGCCGGCGGTAGAGGCACAGGTTCACGAGGCCCAGCCCCAACGGCAGCAGGGCGAGCGCCAGCGACAGAGCGGCCAGCAGCGTGAGGACGCTCATCGGCGGGAAACCCCTTCCTTATCGGATGCGTCACCATGCGCGGTGCTGAAGCGCCCCTGTCTCTTATACACATCTGACGCTGCCGACGATTATACGC
>NZ_JAUQTX010000476.1:0-1833 GCF_059803775.1 Azospirillum sp. UFLA03-27
GCGTATAATCGTCGGCAGCGTCAGATGTGTATAAGAGACAGGCTCGTCGCGGCGGGGGAGGGGCGGCGGTTCGACGTGACGCTGCAGACCGGCGGCGGCCTGTCCTCCGCCGCGCTGGCCGACATGCAGGACGGGTTCGCCGGAGCCATGGGCGACGCGGGCCTGGGCGGCGACCTGACGGTGGGGCCGCTGGCCGGGGCCTGGCTGGATCTGGAAGAGGAGGCTCTCAGCGCGGACTGGTCGGGTTGAGCGTCCGTCGAAACCCGAAGGGAACGGGCTGAAGCCGTTGATCGGCCTCAGCTCTGCTCGATCTCGATCCGTACTCCGCGACAGTGCCCGTCCAGGTGCCGCACCTTGTCCGGGTTTCTGGTGATGTAGATTGCGACGATTTTTCCCTGCTCGATGTGCAAGGCGGTGGTCTGCACGATCCGGCCGCCCTCGACGGAGATGAAGCCGGGAAGCCCGTCGATCATGGCATAGCGTATGAGAAAGGACGGCGACTGGTTGAACTCCTGCGCAAGCTGGACGTGCCGCGCCATTACCTCATCGATTCCGATCAATGGACGTTGCGAAGCCGGCACCCTGCCACCGCCGTCCGCGCTGGCAATGACATCATCGGCGAGAAGCAAACGCAGCCGGTCCATGTCACCGTCGCGCGACGCGGCGAAGAACGCCGCAGCGATCTCCAGCCCATGCTCTTCCGTCACGAGGAAGCGTGGGCGAGCCGCCTGGATATGCTCACGCGCCCGGCCGGCCAGTTTGCGGCATGCTGCGGCTTCACGGCCTATGGCGCTGGCGACCTCATCGAACCCCATGCCGAAAACATCGTGCAGCAGAAAGGCCGCTCGCTCCAACGGCGACAGACGCTCCAGCGCGATCATCAACGGAAGCGTGATGTCATCGATGGAATCCAATTCCCCCACGTCAACGATGGGCTCCGGCAGCCACGGCCCGATGTAGGTTTCGCGTCTGCGCCGCGCGGATTTCAGTTCGTTCAGACAAAGGCGCGTGACGATGGTGTGCAACAAGGCCGCCGGCTGTCGGACCGTCTCATGGTCAGTCGCCAGCCAGCGGAGATAGGCATCCTGGACGATGTCCTCGGCATCCGCCACCGATCCGAGCATCCGGTATGCGAGGCGGATGAGGCGGGGGCGAATTTCAGAGAATGATGGGTCGGTGGGGATGTCGTCCATGGTCCTGCCGCTTTGCCATTCCTTCGTTATTCGGCGTGAACGGCTTCGACCGTGTAGAGGCTTGGCGTGACCGACGTCGCGAGACCTGCGAACTGTTTGAGTTGCTCTTGCGTCTCGGGCTTCTTCATGAAGCCCTCGAAGTGCTCCTTGGATGCCCATTGGGCGTAGTTCACGATTTTCTTTCCGTCGAGGCTGCAATGGATGCAGACCGACATGAAGCCGGGCTGGTGGCGAATGGTGTTTTCGGTCGATTCCGAAAGGGCCTTCGCCAAGGCAGCCTGCTTCTTCGGCTCGACCCCATAAACGTTTATCAGCGTCAGGCATGGGGACCCAGGGTCAATCGTTGCGATGTCCTTGGCCATCGTCACCTCCTTCAAAAGTGCAGCCACGAAGGGGATGACAACGCCTGCCCGCGAAATGTGACATGCCGGACGAAAAAGGGAAGCGCGCGGCATTCAGATCGTGTCCGCCCTCACCCCGCCAGCCGCGCCTCGCCAATCCCGCGCCCGAACGCCGCGTAGCCCGGCAACACCCGGCGCGCCTGCAGGGCCGGGGCAGGGTCCTCATGCTCGGGCGGGGCCTCGAACTTGTAGCCGCGTCCGTAGACGGTCTCGATGTAGCGGGCGCCGCCGGTGGCTTC
>NZ_JAUQTX010000477.1:0-1835 GCF_059803775.1 Azospirillum sp. UFLA03-27
TTGTCCAATTCTATAGGATGCAGGCGCGTTTCGGGGGCCTGAGATAGGGCGCAGGCGCGCTTCGACTCGTTGGATTCTCTAGGTGACAGGCGCGTTCACCGGCCGGACCGCTCGGTAGGTGACAGGCGCACTTCGCCGCGGTGCTGAATCTCCAGCCTGCGGAGCCTTTGGAAAAGCCCTGCCGGGGCGCTCCTGCACCGAGGCTGGCCCTGGGGTCCGCGCAATGGCGAAGTGCGGCGCGACGCCAGCCCCGTGTCGAGGAAGCGACTGTCCGATTCGGTCCGATGCCGGGGAGTCGTTCGGCAACCGCGCCTGCGACCTACTGCCTGTGCGCCCGTTGCCTACCGGAAGCGCGCCTGCCACCTACTGCAAGCGCGCCTGTCACCTATGGTCCCACGCGCGACGTCGTTGCGTTGGACAGTGGAAGAGACATAGGCTTGGTGTTCAGGATTTCGGAGAGGCACCAGATGTCGGGGCAGATCGTCGTCAAGCAGCGCCGTATGGAGACGCAGGGGCAGACCGTCCAAGGCACACTGTTCGAACACATCGACGCCACCACGGGCCGACGCCACAGCGTCAACATGGTTTCTCTGTACGATCTGGCTCCCAAGTATATTTTCGACAGCCCTGAATCGAAGGCCAACGGGCAGGCGGCGCACAGCCTGGAGCCCCGCGACCCGGCGGCTCAGGACGACCGCCTGCCGATGATCCACCGTCAGTTTTCCTTCGCCGATCAGATCTACCACCTCACGGTCGTTCCGGCGCGCATCCAGCGCCGGGTGAAGGGCAAGGACGGCCGTTTCCTCCGCGACGCCAGCGGGGCTCAGGTGGTGGAGGAGATCGACGCCTATCCGGGTGAACGCGAACAGATCATCGAGGACGTGATCCGCAAGCTGGCCTCGGACCCGGCGCGCCTGTCGGTGGACAACGGCGAGGCGATCCTGCGCTTCTCGCTCTACGAGGTCTGGCAGGAGCTTCGCTCGGTCCGGCACACTCTCAGCATTCCGGAGATCAAGGAAGCGCTGATGATCATGCGGCGCTGCACGGTCCAGATCGAGCGCCGCGGCCGCCGCAAGGTCATGATGGACTCCGGGATCTTCGCCGGCCTCGGGTTGCGGCAGCGTCCCAGCGAGACGGACGACACCGACGACACTTCGATCCTCGATGACGAGAGCAGCGACGCGGAGACCTTCGTCCAGTTCAACATGATGCTCCGCGAGGCGATCCGCCGGGTCGATTGGCACTCGATCTCCTACGAAGCCCTGATGAAGATCCGCAATCCGTTTTCGCGCTGGCTGTTCAAGCGCATCGCGGAGACGCTGAGGCAGGACCCCTCGCAGTCGGTCGTCAGCATCACCGCCCGCGATATCATCCGCGATTCCGGAATGTCGGAGTGGTCGCGGTTCCGCGACATGCGGCTGCGGATTCACGACGTCGTCAAAGCGCTCGCCGACACGCAGATCGGGGCTCTCGACCGCATTGAGATCGAGGAGATCAAGGAGGGGCGGAAGTACGTCGACGTCGAGTACAACCTTTATCCTTCCCAGTCCTTCCTCGACCAGATCCGCCGCGCTGTGGCGGAGCGGGCCGTCAACGAACGCGAACTCACCTTGGTCGTCAACAACGACGATCTCGACGAGAGCGGCCGCCCCAAGCGTTTCGTTCCGGTCACTCCCGAGGTGGCCAACCAAAGCCGCCGTCGCCGTCGCGCGGCGCTGCCGAAGGGTGGCGACGGGCAGATGCCTCTGCTGGACATCGTCAAGTAAGCGCAGGCAAGGGGCACATGTGAACCTGTCTCTTATACACATCTGACGCTGCCGACGATTATACGCGAG
>NZ_JAUQTX010000478.1:0-1745 GCF_059803775.1 Azospirillum sp. UFLA03-27
TCCCCCCGCTCCGCAGGGGAGGGCTTATTCTCCTCCCCCTGCAAAGCGGGGGGAGGTCGGGAGGGGGGCTCAATTCAACCACCCGACCAACCACCCGACAATCCTCAATCCTGGAACGGATCGTTCATCAGGATCGTATCGTCGCGCTCCGGGCTGGTGGACAGCAGGGCCACCGGGGCCTGGATCAGCTCCTCGACATGACGGACGTACTTCACCGCCTGGGCCGGCAGCTCCGCCCAGGAGCGAGCGCCCTGGGTGCTGTCCTTCCAACCCTCGAAGGTCTCGTAGATCGGCTCGACGCGGGCCTGGGCGCCGGCGTTGGCCGGGAAGTAATCCAGCTCCTGCCCGTCCAGACGGTAGCCGACGCACACCTTGATCTCGTCGAAGCCGTCCAGCACGTCCAGCTTGGTCATGGCGATGCCGTCGATGCCGCCGGTCTTCACCGCTTGGCGCACCATCACGGCGTCGAACCAGCCGCAACGGCGCTTGCGGCCCGTCACCACGCCGAACTCCTTGCCACGCTGGCCGATCAGCTCGCCGACGTCGTCGAACAGCTCCGTCGGGAACGGGCCGGAACCGACGCGCGTCGTGTAGGCCTTGCAGATGCCCAGCACATAGCCGACGGCGCGCGGGCCCATGCCGCTGCCGGCGGCGGCGTTGCCGGCCACCGTGTTGGAGGAGGTGACGTACGGATAGGTGCCGTGGTCGATGTCGAGCATCTGGCCCTGGGCGCCTTCGAACAGGATGCGCTTGCCGGCGCGGCGCAGCTCGTCCAGCGTCTTCCAGACGACCGAGGCGTAGGGCAGCACCTGCGGGGTGATCTCGCGCAGCGGGTCCAGGATGTCGGCCGGGGTCATCTCCGGTGCGCCCAGGCCGCGGAGCAGCAGGTTGTGGTGGGCCAGCAGGGCGTCCACCTTCTCCTTCAGCACCGCCTCGTCGCCGAGGTCGCACAGGCGGATGGCCCGGCGGGCCACCTTGTCCTCATAGGCCGGGCCGATGCCACGGCCGGTCGTGCCGATCTTGCCGGCGCCGCGGGCCTCCTCGCGCGCCTTGTCGAGCGCGCTGTGGACCGGGAGGATCAGCGGAACGTTCTCGGCGACCTGGAGCGTGGCGGGGGACACGTCCACGCCCTGGCTCTTGATCGCCGTCACTTCGCGGATGAAGGCCCAGGGGTCGAAGACGACGCCGTTGCCGATGATCGACAGCTTGTTGGAGCGAACCACGCCCGAAGGCAGCAGGCTCAGCTTGTACGTCACGCCGTTGATCACCAGCGTGTGGCCGGCGTTGTGACCGCCCTGGAAGCGCACCACCACGTCGGCCCGGCTGGACAGCCAGTCGACGATCTTGCCCTTGCCCTCGTCGCCCCACTGGGCGCCGACCACCGCCACGTTGGCCATGTGTGTCTCCGCAAAAAAAGAAGGCAGAAAGAAAACGTTGCCCATGCAAAGGCGCCCCCGCGGCGCGGGGGTCGCCTCTCGTGAAGTCTCAAGTCAGCGGCGTGACCGTGCCGCCGTCCAGCCGATGGCCGCAGTCCAGCCGCCGGGCCTCCGCCGCCGCGTCCGCCACGGGGGCCAGCCCCGCCACGGTGACCCAGCCCTCGGCGCGCAGCTTGCCCGCCGCGGCCCAGGAGGTGCCATGCGGCACATAAACGCGCTTGGCCGGCTCCGGCGCCGGAACGGCGCGCAGGAGCGTGTCCATGTAGAGCTGTCTCTTATACACATCTGACGCTGCCGACGATTATACGC
>NZ_JAUQTX010000479.1:0-1726 GCF_059803775.1 Azospirillum sp. UFLA03-27
GGGCAGCGGCGGGGGCGTCCTCGCTGAGGGCGGCGGCGAGGGCGGCGGGGTCGGTGACGGTGAACAGGGCGGTCAGCCGCGCCTCGTCCTGCATCAGCCGGGTCAGGCGGCGCAGCACGGCGATGTGGGCGTCGGACTGGGCGGCGATGGCGACCACCAGATGGGCCGTCTGGCCGGGATTCCATGCGATGCCGCCCGGCACCTGGAGGACGGCGATGCCGCTGCGGCGGACCATGCCGCGATCCTCCACCATGCCGTGGGGGATGGCGACGCCATGGCCGAGGAAGGTGTTCGCCACGGCTTCCCGGCGCAGCATGCTTGCAGCGTAGGCCGGATCGATGCAGCCGGCGGCGATCAGCAGCTGGGCGGCCTCGCGGATCGCCTCCTCCTTGCCGGCTGGGCTGGCGTTCAGTCGCAGCAGATCGGGCCGCAGCAGATCGGTGGGCAATCCGGTGGGCATAATGGCGGTGTTGGCGTCGGGGGCCATGGCGGGTCCGTCTCCTCCGTTCGGTTTAGCGCCGGGCGGTCTTAGGCGTCGTCCTTGCAGCGCTGTTATTGAAAACGATTACATCGGGCTCTGTCAACGGAGTTTGCATTGAATCCGCGGACTCCTTCGGGCAGACTGTGCCGTATGGGGCGGTGGATTGGCCCTAAGGGATGGAAACGATTTCAAAAACACTTTCAAGACGGATCGGTGACCGGATCATCATGAGCGACAGCGTCAAAGCCACCGGAATCAAGGCTGTCGGAATCAAGGACGTCGCCCGTGAGGCCGGCGTCTCGGTCGCCACGGTGTCGCGGGTGCTCAGCAACGGCCCGGTCAGCGACGCGCTGCGCGCGCGGGTGGAGGACGCGGTGCGGGCCACCGGCTACCGCCCGAACCTGTCGGCGCGGCGGCTGCGCTCGCAGCATTCCCAGACCATCGGGTTGATCGTCTCGGACATCCGCAACCCCTTCTTCACCGCGGTCAGCCGCGCGGTGGAGGACGCCGCCTTCCAGGCCGGCATGCGGGTGATCCTGTGCAACACCGACGAGAACCCGGAGCGGGAGGCCATGTACCTGCGCCTGATGCAGGAGGAGCGGGTAACCGGCCTGATCTTCGCGCCAACCCGCGCGACTCTGGCGCAGCTCGACCGGGCCGACCTGGATTTTCCCGTCGTGCTGATCGACCGCAGCGCGCCGGCCGGGCGGTTCGATTCGGTGGTGCTGGACAACCCGCAGGCCGCCGCCCTTCTGGTCGATCACCTGCACGGCCAGGGCTACCGCCGCATCGCCGGCCTGTTCGGCAACACCAGCACCACGGCGGTGGAGCGCCACGCCGGCTATCAGGCGGCGCTGGCCGCCCACGGTCTGCACGCGGAGGCCCGCTTCGTCCCGCCGACCGCCGAGGCGGCGGAGGCGGAGATCGCCCGCTGGCTGGCGGAGGCGCGGCGCTCCGGCGCCATGCCGGACGCGGTGATGGTCAGCAACAGCCTGCTGCTGATGGGGGTGGTCAAGGCGACGCGGACGCTGGGGCTGGCGATTCCCGGCGATCTGGCGGTGGCCGGCTTCGACAACGAGCCGTGGACGGAGCTGGTCGGCCCCGGCCTGACGGTGATCGAACAGCCGGTCCACGAGATCGGGCGGGCAGCCATGACGCTGCTGTTCGAGCGCCTTGACGACCCGGAGCGGGCGACGCGCAAGGTCTGTCTCTTATACACATCTGACGCTGCCGACGATTATACGC
>NZ_JAUQTX010000047.1:0-33395 GCF_059803775.1 Azospirillum sp. UFLA03-27
CCGTTCGAGGTTGGCGAAGACCCGGTAGCGGCCATCCTGTTTCAGGCTGGCGATCTGGGTGCGGAAAAAGCTCTCGTGTGGCATTGGAGTTTATATCCTTGCCAGGGGAAAGGGAGACGGTTCAGGGCGTGCGGCTCGCCATGGTGTCGAGGCGTTTCAGCGGCCATTGATGGCAGTTTTGGACGCGTCACCTATCCGCTCGCCGACAAGCATCTTGTTTGTATGGCATTGTGCGCCTGATTGCAAGGAGATTGTACGGATTATTGTCTGTATGGAGGGTGGTGGGGTGAAGGTATCCAAAGCCTCCAGCGGGAGGATGGTCCAGTCCGACCGACAATCACGCGGAGGAGGGTGTTGTGAAGCCCATCCTCGGCAACGTGGCGAGCCGGAGGGAAGGATGCCCAGAGCATTCAAGCCGGTGTTGAGCGCTGGCCTGCTGCCGGCGCGCAAGCTTGTCCAGGTTGTCGGCGAAGGTCTCAAGCGTATTGTATGTTTTGCATGCGATTGTTGTTCCGCGGAAAAAGCAAGGATACACAATGGATTTTGGCGCTCGAAGGGCTGGGCGCGACCAACCAGCTGCCCCGCAGGCGCCCGTTGATCCATACGCAAAAAGCTATTGCCTGTATGATTTGTAAATTGTACGGTTTTTCTCCATCCGAGAGTCGCCCAGTAAGCGCGGTGCCCGGCAATTGGAAGCCCGCAAAAGGACAGTCGGATGCCAACTCAGCCAGACTTTTCCCCTGTGATGGCAACGCTTGCGCAGTCAGGCGTCGCGTCATGAGCGCCCTTCGGCCGCTTGCGCTGCTGCTCGGTTGCCAGCTGGGTGGCGAACTGTTCGTCCGGCTGTTGGCCGTGCCGTTGCCTGGTGCGGTGGTCGGCTGCGCCACGTTGTTCGCTTTCCTGGTTTTTCGGAAACGCATACCTCACGGCTTGGGGACGATCGCAGAGGTGCTGCTCCGTTACCTGCCGGTGATGTTCGTTCCGGCGGGTGTCGGCATCATGTCCGATGCGCAGCACCTGAGGGATCAGTGGGGAGCGCTGCTCGTCACCCTGGTGATCAGCACTGTGATCACGGTCGCTGCCACGGTTTGGAGCTTCAGCGCCGTGGCGCGTTTGGTGTCGCAACGCCACGAGGCGGACCATGAAGCACCCTGAGGTTTGGGACGCTCTGCTCACTTCACCACTGCCATGGCTTACCGCCACCGTCGTTGCCTTTCTGCTGGCCCAGGAGTTCCACAGGCGTTGTGGAGGGCATCCGCTGACCCAGCCGGTCGCGGTGGCGGCGGCAATGCTCGTCGCCCTTCTTCTGGTCACTGGAATCCCCGTGGAAGCCTACACGCAGGGAACGGTTCCTTTGCGCTTCCTCCTTGGCCCGGCAACCGTGGCATTGGCCATTCCGCTCTACGAACAGCGGCGGCTCATCGTCCGCACATGGCTTCCGCTCAGCGCTTCACTGCTCGTCGGCTGCCTCGTCGCAGTGTTGTCCGTCATTTGCTTGGCCCGACTGTTTGGGCTCGGTAATACCATGCTCCTGTCGTTGGCACCGAAGTCGGCCACCATGCCGATTGCCATGGAGGTCTCCCAACAGGCGGGGGGCTTGCCGTCTCTGACCATGGTGTTCGTCATGGCGACCGGCGTTGTCGGAACCGCGCTCCTTGGCTCGCTTCACCGTCGCCTTCCCGGTGCCGATCACCGTGGGCTGGGTTTTGCGTTGGGGCTGGCGGCGCATGGCATCGGGGTCGGGCGCGCCTTCCAGATGAGCCCTGTGGCAGGCGTCTTCGCCGGGCTCGCCATGGCTCTGAATGGCATTGCGACTGCCATGCTGACGCCGATGATCCTGATGCTTCTCCGCTGATCCGCACCGGTAATGGGTCCCGTTGCAAAGTTTGACGGCAGGCAAGGAGAGCCGCTTGCTCAGCTCCGGCGCGGAGGCTTGGATCCCGCGGAAGATGGTCGTGTGATCGACCGCCACGCCGCGGTCGGCCGGCATCCGCTCGAGATCACGGCAGATGATCGGGAACTGCAAGTACCAGCGCACCGCCCACAGGATCACCTCCGCCGTGAACTGTCGCCGTGAACTGTCCCCCCTTGAACGGGCTCTTCCCGCTGCGCATCACCGTGTCACCCCAGCCGCCGAGAAGGGCCAAGCTGGTGTGCGGGCGCAAGCGCCATCTCACCGTGGACGCCCTCGGTCTGGTGCTGGTCGTGCAGGTGCACGCCGCCAACATCCAGGATCGCGCCGGCGCCCCGGCGGTGCTCTGGGTTCTGATCGATCAGTTTGCGTCGGTGCTGCTGATTTGGGCGGACGGCGGCTACGCCGGCAAGCTGGTCGACTGGGTGTCCGAAACGCTGGGACGGGTGCTGACGACGGTGAGACGGCCGCGCGACAGGGCCGGATTCCAAAGACTGCCTTGGCGATGGATCGTGGAAAGAACCTTCGGTTGGCTGAGCCGGTCGCGCCGGCTGAGCAAGGACAACGAAGCTCCTCCGCAAACCAGCGAGGCCTGGATCCGGATCGCCATGAGCCAACTGATGCTCCGCCGCCTGGCCCCCCTGCGCAATAAACTTTCAAGGCGCGCTCTGACGGTTCCGTCCGTTTAGGAGCGCGCGGCGCGAACGCCGGTCCCTGATACCGCTGGTCTTCCTTTACCTGGGTTAAGGCCCTCCGACCCGCGCACCCCGATGATGATCCCGGCCGCGCCGTAGCCAACGGACCGCGACAACGATGCGACCGCCCACCGGAGGAGCGCCATGCAACTGCCGCTGCAGATCACCTTCCACAACATGGAACCCTCGCCCTTCCTGGAAGCCTGTGTCCGGGAACATGCCGCCAAGCTGGAGCGGTTCTTCGAACACATCATGGCCTGCCACGTGGTCCTCGATGCGCCACATCGATACCACCACAAGGGCAAGCTCTACACCGTCCGGATTGACTTGACCGTTCCGGGGGAAGAATTGGTCGTGCGTCACGCCAAACCCGCCGACCCTGCCCATGAAGATCCCAAGGTCGCTATCCGCGACGCGTTCGACGCGATCCGCCGGGAGTTGGAAGACCACGCGCGCCGCCGCAGACAAGACATGAAGGCCCATACGGCGTCGTAGGAGTCACGCCTCCGCTCTTCGCTCGAGATCAATCACCCAAGCGCCCGGCGCCGGACATCACGCCACCAGCGCCGGCGACATCACGTTGGGAGGCCGGCCATGCCGGACAGTTCGTACATCCGCAGGTTTTCCGATCTTGGCCGTGACGATGTCGCCTTGGTGGGCGGCAAGAACGCCTCGCTCGGTGAACTCCATCGGCGCTTGAAGCCGCTGGGGGTGGAGGTGCCGGACGGTTTTGCCCTGACCGCCGACGCTTTCCGCGACGCGCTGACCGCCGCCAACGCCTGGGACGGCCTGCACGTGCTGTTGGACGATCTGGACAAGGCGGATGTGGAGCGTCTGGCCCGTGCCGGGACCCGCGCCCGGGAGATCGTCTACGCCGCCGGCCTGACGCCGGACATGGAAGAGCAAGTGCGCACGGCCTTCCATGCCCTGCTGGCCGAATATGGGGAAGGCCTGACCGTGGCGGTGCGCAGTTCCGCCACTGCCGAGGACTTGCCTACGGCCAGCTTTGCCGGGCAACATGAGACCTATCTGAATGTGGCGGGCGAGGCGATGCTCCTTGATGCCGTGCGGCGCTGCCACGCCTCGCTGTTCACCGATCGCGCCATCTCCTATCGGATCGACCAGGGCTTCGACCACTTCAAGGTCGCGCTGTCGGTCGGCGTGCAGAAGATGGTGCGCTCCGACCTTGCCTCGGCCGGGGTAATGTTCACGCTCGACACGGAGTCGGGATTCCGGGATGCCGTGTTCATCACCGGCGCCTATGGGCTGGGGGAAACAGTCGTCCAGGGGACGGTCGATCCCGACGAGTTCTATGTGCACAAGCCGACCTTCCGGCAGGGCCATCGCGCGGTGCTGCGGCGGCGCCTGGGGGAGAAGCTGGTGAAGATGGTTTACCGCTCGGGCCGCACGCGTGAGCCGACGCGCACCGTCCCCACACCCGGCGCCGACCGGCAGCGCTTCTGCCTGACCGACGGGGAGGTGCTGCGGCTCGCCGAACAGGCCATCCGGATCGAGGACCATTACGGCCAACCCATGGACATCGAATGGGCCAAGGACGGGCAGGACGGCGGCCTGTACATCGTCCAGGCGCGGCCGGAGACGGTCGCCTCCCGGCGCTCGGCCCTGGAACTGGAGAACTTCGTTCCGGAAGGGAAGGGCACCGTACTCGTTTCCGGGCGCGCGGTTGGCGGGCGCATGGCCACCGGGGTCGTCCGTTTGGTGACCGGTGCCCACCAGCTGTCCACCTTCCGCCCGGGAGAGGTGCTGGTGGCCGACACCACGACGCCCGATTGGGAGCCGGTGATGAAGACGGCTGCCGCCATCGTCACCAACCGGGGCGGCCGCACCTGCCACGCCGCCATCGTCGCGCGCGAGCTGGGCATTCCCGCCGTGGTCGGGGCGGAGCGCGCGACGGAGGCACTGCGCGACGGTCAAACGGTGACCGTTTCCTGCGCCGAGGGCGACACCGGCAAGGTCTATGACGGCGCCGTGCCGTTCCGCGTGGAGCGCATCGACCTCGGCCGGCTGCCGCGCCCGCAGACGCGCATCATGGTGAACCTCGGCAACCCCGACCAGGCCTTCCAGACCGGCCAGCTTCCGGTGGACGGGGTTGGCCTGGCGCGCATGGAATTCATCATCAGCGAAGCCATCAAGGTGCATCCGATGGCGCTCGTCCATCCGGAGCGCGTCGAGGATTCCGACGTCCGCGCCCACATCGCCCAACTGACTTGCAGTCACCCCGACGGCGGCGCCTATTTCGTGGAGCGTCTGTCGGAAGGGATCGGCACCATCGCGGCGGCCTTCTTCCCGCGCCCTGTCATCGTTCGCCTGTCGGACTTCAAGACCAACGAATACGCTTCCCTGATCGGCGGGCGGTGGTTCGAGCCGGTCGAGGAGAATCCCATGCTCGGCTTCCGGGGGGCAGCGCGCTACGCCCATCCCGCCTACGAGGAGGGCTTCGCGCTGGAATGCCGGGCGCTGGCCCGTGTGCGTGCCGAGATGGGGCTGACCAACGTGAAGGTCATGGTGCCCTTCTGCCGCCGCCTGGAAGAGGCGGACCGGGTGATCGCCGCGATGGCCCGCCATGGTCTGGAGCGCGGGCGTAACGGGCTGGAGATCTACGTGATGTGCGAGATTCCCAACAACGTCCTGCTGATGGACGAGTTCGCCCAACGCTTCGACGGCTTTTCCATCGGGTCGAACGATCTGACTCAGCTCACGCTCGGCGTGGACCGCGACAGCCCGCTGGTCGCCTTCGACTTCGACGAGCGCGATCCCGGCGTGTTGGCCTTCCTGCGCCAAGCTGTGGAAGGCGCGCGGCGCAATGACCGGCCGTGCGGAATCTGCGGCCAAGCGCCCTCGGACTATCCGGAGATCGCCGAGTTTCTGGTGCGGCTCGGCATCGACTCCATCAGCGTGACGCCTGACAGTGTGCTGAGGACGCTGCGCGCCGTGGTGGAACTGGAACGAGGGCTCGACCGCACCTCGCGCACCCCTGTGACGGGAGATCCATCATGAAGCACGTCGTCGTCTTCGCACACCCGCGCTCCGGCAGCTTCATCCGTCAGGCCGCGGGGGCCTATATGGACGAGCTGGAACAATACGGACACATCGTTGAGGAACGCGACCTCTACACCATGGGCTTCAACCCAGTCCTCTCGGAGGAGGAGTTGGCCGGAAAGGGGCCGGTGCCCGAGGACATCCGGCGGGAACAGGAGATCATTGCCGGGTCGCAGGCGATCACGTTCCTGTTTCCAATCTGGTGGGCCGGAATGCCCGCCATGCTCAAGGGCTATGTGGACCGGGTCTTCACCTACGGTTTCGCCTGGGAGATGCGTGGCGAAGAAATCAAGGGCAAGCTGCACGGGCGCAAAGGACTGATCGTCACCAGCTCCGCCGCCCCGCTGGACTATTTGGAAGCGGTCGGGGAAATGCAGGCCTTCAAAATCACGCAGGATGCCGCGATCATGGGGCTGTGCGGCATCAAGGTGGTCGAGCATGTCCATTTCGACGATCTGGGGCCGCACACCACGCCCGAGCGGATCGACGACAACATCCGCCGCATCCGCGCCGCGGTGCGCGCCCATTTCTGACTTGGTCCGAAGCGGTGGCTGCCCTCAGTCACCGCTTACGGCGCATGATTCGATGCCAGGGCGGACGTGGGGGGGCGTGACGCCTCGTCCAGCAGGCGGATGACCTCGGCATCATCGAGTTGGTGAAAGTCCTCGTAAAAGGCGCCGATGGCGCCGAATGGGTGTGGAGCCTGGAGGCAGATGACCTCGTCGGCTTCGGCCCGCAGTTCCGACAGGATGTCAAGCGGCGCCACCGGCACCGCCAGCACCAGCCGTTTCGGGTTCGCGTGGCGCACCGACCGCAGGGCGGCGAGCATCGTCGCCCCGGTTGCAATGCCATCATCCACGAGAATGGCGGTGCGCCCGGCCACCGGCACCCGCGGACGGTCGCCGATGTACACGGCTCGCCGGCGCTCGATCTCCCGAAGCTGACGCCCCTTCTCCCTTCCGATCCAGGCTTCGGTCACGAAGTCTGCAACATCCGGGTTGATGACGGTTTCGATAAGGCCGCAGTCAGCCACGGCACCGACGGCCAACTCCGGCTGGAACGGCGCGCCGATCTTGCGCACGAGCACGATGTCGAGCGGCGCATGAAGTGCTTCCGCCACCTCGACCGCCACCGCGACCCCGCCGCGCGGCAGAGCCAGGACGACTGGCTTCTCGTCGCAAAGATGCGTCAGCCGTGCGGCGAGGCGGCGGCCGGCCTCGATCCTGTCCCGGAACCGGAAACGAATGCCGGGGCCGCTCATCGTTGCTGATCCTGGCGTCATGCTGTCCCCCGCTTGCCACCGTTCGACGTGTTTAGGCGTCCTTCGGGGAAGCTCTCTTCACACAGGTTAAGGGCACCTCCGGCAACAGGAGGTGAGACTACCTCCTCATCGCCTGGACCCGGTCCGGGGCATGCTTGATCCAGGTTAACGTGTCCGGGCCGTTTTGGGTCGATAGAGGAGATGACACACGCGCCACCGTAACAAGCAGGAGGCACTCCCATGGCCGACACAAACGTGACGGAAAAGTCCCAACAGGACGAGACCTCCCGGCGGGACATCACCTCCACCGGCGCGGCGGCTCAGCAGATCGCCGCCCGCAACCGGCACCCGATCCTGGCGTTGCGCGACGAGTTCGACCGGTTGTTCGACGAGGCGTCCTCGATGTTCCGCTTTCCCTGGAGCCGGCGCTCGCCGTTCGACCTGGAACCGTTGCTGCGCACGGAGTTGGAGAGCGCGGCGTTCGCGCCGCCGGCCGAGGTCGAGGAGCGCGCGGATGAATATCGGGTGACCATGGAAATGCCCGGTATGGACGAGCAAGCCGTGGACCTCAGCGTCCAGGACGACGTCCTGTCCATCAAGGCCGAGAAGAGCGAGGAAAAGGATGAGAAGGACGCCAACCGTTACGTCTCGGAGCGACGCTACGGCCTGTGCGCACGGTCGTTCCGCCTACCCGCCAATGTGGACCGCGACCGCATCGCAGCCAGCATGAAGAATGGCGTCCTCACCGTTGTCCTTCCCAAGACCGAACCGGGGCAACCGTCCAAGCGGAAGATCGACATCGCGAAGGCCTGAAAGGCACGGAGTCGCAGCCCGGAGTCATCGAGTGCCGGGCAGAACCGGCACTCCCTTTCCTTTACCGGTAGGTTCCCCATGGGCGAACACATCCACGAACCGCATCCCCACGATCAGCGTCCGCAGCCGGCCCGCCGCGACCGTCTGATCCAGGAGCATGTCCACGACCCGTACAAACGGGCGGCCAAGCTGTCCGATCCGATGGTCTGCCCGCAATGCGGCGCCGTTTACCACCACGGGCGGTGGAGCTGGGGGCTGCCCGCCGTCGATGCCGTGAAGGAAGTGTGTCAGGCCTGCCACCGCGCCAACGACCGCTACCCTGCCGGCACCGTGACCTTGTCCGGCGGCTTCCTCGGCTCGCATCGCGACGAGATCCTGGCCGCCGTCCATCACCAGGAGCGCCTGGAAAAGGACGAGCATCCCCTGCACCGCATCATCGGCATCGAACATCGCGACGGCGACATGGTGGTGACGACCACCGACGTGCATCTGCCCCGCCGCATCGGCGAGGCCCTGCACCACGCCTATGCCGGCGACCTCGACTTCCACTACGACAAGGACGCCTACTATGTCCGCGTCGCCTGGAAGCGCGACTGAACCGGGACCGGTCGGGCATTCGCGCCTGAGGGCGTGGGAAAGGGACGGCCATGCCGGAGTCGGACGGAGACGGGGATGGCGACAGCCTGCTGCTGACGGATTATTACCAGCTCGCCATGGTCCAAGCCTATGTCGAGCATGGCCTGACGGAGGTAGCGTCGTTCGAACTGTTCGTGCGCAAGCTGCCGCCGGGGCGGAACTTCCTGATGGCCGCCGGCCTCGAACAGGCGGTGGCTTTCCTGGAAAGCGCCCGGTTGAGCGCCGACGAGATCGCTTGGCTTCGCGACGAGGGCCGGTTCTCCGGGGCGGCCGTCGAGGCGCTGGCGAACTTTCGGTTCAGCGGGGACGTGGACGCGCTGCCCGAAGGGATGGTCTTCTTCGCCCACGAACCGATCCTGCGGGTGACGGCACCCTTGCCGCAGGCGCAGCTCGTCGAAAGCCGCCTCATCAACCTGATCCATCTGGAGACTGTCATCGCCTCGAAGGCGGCGCGGCTGGTGCTGGCGGCGCGGCACCGCCCGCTCATCGATTTCGGACTGCGCCGCGCACATGGGGCGGAGGCGGCACTGCTGGCCGCGCGGGCGAGCTATCTGGCGGGGTTCGCCGGAACCGCGACGGCGCTGGCCGCCATGCGCTTCGGCATCCTCGCCGTCGGCACCATGGCCCATTCCTTCATCCAGGCCCATGCCGTCGAGAGGGAGGCTTTCGCCAACTTCGCACGCTCCCGCCCGCGACAGCTCGTGCTGCTCCTGGACACCCACGACACCGAAGCGGCGGCCAGGACCGTGGTCGCGCTGGCCCGCGAGCTGGCCGGCGAGGGCATTCGGATCGACGGCGTGCGGCTCGACAGCGGTGATCTGGCTGCTCTTTCACGCAAGGTGCGGGGCATCCTGGACGAGGGCGGCCTTGCCGGGACGCGCATCATCGCCAGCGGCGGTCTGGATGAGGCGGGGATCGCCGACCTCCTGGACGGTGGGGCGCCCATCGACAGCTTCGGCGTCGGCACCAGTCTGGGGACCTCCAGCGACGCGCCGGCGCTGGATTGCGCTTATAAATTGGTGGAGTACGCCGGCCTGCCGCGGCGCAAGCGGTCCGCCGGCAAGGCAACGTGGCCCGGGTGCAAGCAGGTCTTCCGGCGCTATGGGGCGGAGGGGCGGATCGAGGCCGACCGGCTTTCGACCCTGGACAGCGACGAGGAGGGGCGGCCCCTGCTGGTGCCGGTGATGCGCGGCGGCCGGCGGGTGGCGCCGCTGCCGGACCTTCCGGCGATCCGGGCCCGTGCGGCGGCGGAGCTGGCATCCCTTCCGGAAGCCCTGTCGCATCGGACCTCCGGGCCTCCTCTCCTGGTGGAGATCGCTCCGATTCTGGAACGCCTTGCCCGGGAGGCGGACCGGCGGGTCGACACCGTGTGAAGCAGAGCCTCGACCGGACGGTCGGGGCGGAACGGATGGGTGGAGCCATGGATTCTTATCTGCATCTGGAATACATCGTGGAACGGCAGCAAAAGGCGTGGACCGTGCGCATGCAGGGCGGTGACTGCGCCGGCTTCTTTCCGTCCCGGCGTGATGCTCTCAAGGCGGCGCTTGGAGACGCGGAGCGGGTGTGCGATCTCGGCCACCATGTGGACGTGTACGCCAGGCGTGTGGACGGCAGCCTGAGACGGGTTGCGGCGCGCCCCGCCAACCGGCCATGAGCGGTGTCCGGCCAGCGGAGGCTCCGGTGGAAAACGATGGCATCCTGCTGTTCGATCTGGATCCGCAATGGGGGCTTGGCGCGCGGATCGCCCAGCATCTGAAGATGCCGGTGAGCCTTCACGAGGAGCGGGGCTTCGAAGACGGGGAACTCAAGGTCCGCCCGCTGGTGGGGGTGCGCAACAGGGACGTCTACGTGGTGCAGTCCCTGCAAGGCGATGCGGAGCGCAGCGTGCACGACAAGCTGTGCCGGCTGCTGTTCTTCATCGGCGCGGTGAAGGACGCGTCCGCCGCGAGCGTGACCGTCGTCACGCCCTATCTGGCCTACGCGCGCAAGGACCGGCGGACCAAGCCGCGCGATCCCGTGACCCTGCGCTATCTTGCCGGCATGATGGAGGCGGTCGGCGTGGACCGGGTCGTCGCGGTCGATGTCCACAACGAGGCGGCGTTCGAGAACGCCTTCCGATGCCGCACGGAGCATCTGGAGGCGCGCAAGCTGTTCGCGGCGCATCTGGCGCCGCTGGCCGGTCAGAGCGGCCTGTCCGTGGTGTCTCCGGACGTCGGCGGGGTGAAGCGGGCCGAACGGCTCCGGGAGTCCCTGGAGCATGCCTTGGGCCGCGACGTCGGGCTCGCCTTCATGGAAAAGACGCGCAGCGGCGGCGTGGTGCGGGGCGGGACGCTGGTCGGCGACGTCCAGGGGCGGACGGTGGCGATCCTCGACGACCTGATCAGCACCGGCACCACGATGATGCGCGCCGCCTCGGCCTGCCGCGCGGCAGGCGGAGGCCCGGTCTTCGCCCTCGCCACGCACGGGCTGTTCGTCGGCGGTGCCCCGACGGTCGTCGCCTCGCCGCTGTTCGACCATGTCGTCGTCACCGACACGCTGCCGCCGTTCCGCCTGCCGGAGAAGCTGGTGTCCCGCCGCGTGACGGTGCTGCCCACGGCCCCACTGCTTGCGGAGGCCATCACCCGCATTCACGGTGGCGGGTCGGTCAGCGATCTGCTGGCCGATTGACCTCCCGGTCGTCGCCCCCTGGCCGTTCGGGGATGAGTTCGCGTTTCAGAATCTTGCCGATCATCGAGGTCGGCAAAGCCGTGCGGAACTCGATCCGCTGCGGCTGTTCGAAGCGTGACAGGCGAGGGGCGAGGAAGGCGCGCAACTCCGCTTCCGACAGCGTGGACCCGGGTTGCGGCACGACGAAGGCCCGGATCGCCTGCCCGCGCACCGGGTCGGGCTCGCCCACCGCCGCGGCGTCGGCGATCTGCGGGTGCTGCTTGATGACCGCTTCGACGGTGCGCGGGTAGACGTGCTGCCCACCGGTGACGATCAGGTCCTTCAGACGGTCCACGATGTGCAGGTAGCCGTCACCGTCGAGAAAGCCGATGTCCCCGGTGTGCAGATGGCCGCCGCCCATCGCCTGCGCCGTCGCCGGGGCGTCCTGCCAATAGCCGGCCATCAACTGCGGTCCGTTCACGCACACCTCGCCGATGCGGCCTTGGCACAGGAGCGTGCGGCGGTCGTCCAGCGAGACGATCTCGACCAGGGTGCCCGGCAGCGGCAGCCCCGCCGAGCCCGGTTTGTTCAAGCCGCTGAACGGGTTGCAGGTCACCACCGGAGAGGCTTCGGTCAGGCCGTAGCCTTCGGCCAGATAGGCTCCGGTGAGCTGCTGGAAGCGCTCCAGCAGAAGCGGCGGCAGGTTGTCGCCTCCCGACACGCACAGGCGCAGCGACGACAGATCGTAGCGGTTCAGGTGGGGAAAGGCGGCAATGGCCTGGAACAGGCGCGGCACGCCGCTGAAAATGGTCGGGCGTTTGCGCTGGATGGTCTCCAGGATCTCGCGCACGTCCACCCGCGGCAGCAGGATCAGCTCCGCCCCCAACGCCAGGGCGAAGTTCATCACGCCGGTCATGCCGAACACGTGGAAGAAGGGCAACACCGCCAGCACCCGTTCACGGCCCGGTTCGGCGCCGGTGAACCAACGGCGGCACTGGATCGTGTTGGCGTACAGGCCCGCATGGGTCAGGACGGTGCCCTTGGGAACGCCGGTGGTGCCGCCGGTGTATTGCAGCACCGCGGGGTCGGCGCGCGGCTGCACGGCCACCGGGCGAGGCGCGCCATGGTCGGCGAGCAAACGGCGGAAGCACACATGCCGCTCGTCCCGGGGGATGTCGGCCACGTCCCGGCGTTTGAGCAACCGATAGGCCCAGTTCCTTGGAAATGGCAGGGCGTCGGCCATGCGCGCCACGACGACCGTTCGAAGCCGGCCCGGCCACCCCAGCGCGTCGAGCTTGGCGTGGAACGGGACGAGATCCAGCGTGATCACAACCTCGGTCCCGGAATGCTCGATCTGATCGGCCAACTCGGCGATGGAGGCGAGCGGGTTGAGGTTCACGACAACGCCACCGGCCTTCAGGATGGCGTGGAACGCGATCACTGAATAGGGGCAGTTCGGCAGCAGAAGGGCCACTTTGCCTCCCTTTGCGACGCCCAGGTCCTGAAGCCCGCGCGCGGCGCGATCGATCAGGCCGCTGGTCTGCCGGTAGGTGATCCGCTTTCCATAAAAGTCGAGGCAGACGGTGCTCGGAAAGACGGCGCAGGCCTCCTCCACCAGCCGGTGCAGCGGTTGCTCGGGGATGGGGGTGCGCCAGTCGAGCCCGGCCGGATAGGACGCTTCCCAGGGCTGACGTCCGTTTGCCGGCGGTTCCGTCGCGCTGTCCATGGCGTGCCCCTGCGTTGATGGGAACCATCAGAAACCCGATGCGGGTGCGTTTCGGCGGCCGTCACATCATGTCGCCCGCACCCGTCTCCGCTTCGAAGGGGTTGATGCCCGGCCGTCCCGGCCGTCCAGCCACGCAGTCGAGCAAGGCTGGAATGGCCTTGCTCGTCCCGCTCAGCAGGATGGACACCGTGCTGCGCCGTCCGTGGACGGACAGGCTCGATCCGCGCATCAGGGCATCGAGCAGGTCGCGCGTCAACGGCAGGCCCAGGTTGAAGATGTCCGGCACCGGAACCTCGACGATGCCTTGCCCGGTCCAGCGCCGGTCGATGCTGACGACGACGTCATAGACGGCGCCGATGGACAGGTCGAAGTCCGCGCGGAAGATATGCAGCCGGAACGTCCTGAAATCACCGGTGACCGACATTGCGATGGCGGCATCGATCTCCGGGTGCCCGCCGATCCGGTATTCCGAAAGGAGCAGGCAATAGCCCGCACCATCGCGTTCCAGTCGCCAGCCCACCACCCGGTCCTTGCCGTAGGCCAGTTCCGGAGCAAAGCCGGTCATGGCGATCAACAGCGCGAGCGTGCACCATAGGGATCTACGCTCCATTGTCGGAAGCTCCTATCCTTGACCGATGGGGCGCGCGGTGGCCAGGCGCAGATAGGCGTCAATGCGGGCGAGCCAGTCGCCGCGCCGCCCGCCCGCCGCCTCGTCCAGCCGCCCGGCGGCGAGGCGCGCCCGCAGGCTGGCGCGGAAACTGCGGTAGAAGGCGATCAGCCGCCGGTGGGCTGCGTCGCCGCTCCAGGCGCGGTACAGGTCGAGAATGGCGTCGCCGACCTGTCGGGCGCCAAGCCGCTCGCATTCGAGCGCCAGATAAGCCAGTTCGTCCACCGGATCAAGCAATCGCAGATCGCGGCTGAACTCCAAGCAGTCGATGATCCGGGGCGTGCCGTCGAGGAAGACATGCTCGGGCCGCAGGTCGCCATGCCCCTCGACGATCCGCCCCTCCGCCGCCCGCGCCCGAAGCAGTGGGCCGTGTTCCGACAGAAACGCGACCTGCGCGGCGGCGGCGGCGCGGGCTCGTTCGGCCAGCGGCCCGGTCACCCGGGGAACCGTCACGTCGAGATTGCGGCTGATGTCCGCCTCGAAACGCCGCTGATAGTCGGCTGGCGACATCGGTTCCGCCAAGCCGCCGCCGTAGAACTCCGTCAGGACGAGGCCGAGCCGCTCGATGTCGGCCGGTGTCAGGGCGCCGGCCCGGATGCGCTCGTCCAACCGCCGCTCCTGCGGCAGGCGCACCATCCACACCAGCCAGTCGGCCACCAAATCCCGCGCATCCAAGTCCCGCGCATCCAAGTCCCGCGGACCGGGGCGTCCTCCGAGACGGAACGAGCCGTCCGGACGGGCGAGCAGACCGACCACGCCGAGATAGACATCGGGCGCCAAGCGGCGGTTCAGCCGCATCTCGGTCAAGCAGTTGCTTCGCCGGGCGGTGAGGGACGTGAAATCCACATTGGGCAGACGCGCCGGCTTCTTCAGCTTGTAGGCGTGCCGCTCGGTCAGGAAGACCCACGACAGGTGTGTTTCGATGGTCTCGACCCGGCTTGGACGATCCGGATAGGCGTCGGGCTTGCGCAGAAAGGCGATCTTCGCCTCCAGCGGGACGCGGGCTTCCCTCGTTTCCTGTGGCGCAGCGATGGTGTGCGGGTCCGCCACGGCTCAATGCACCATCAACACCGGCCGATCGGCGGCTTCCAGCACATGGTGCGTGGCGCCTCCCAACGCTTGTTCGAACACGCGGGCGTGGCCGTAAGCCCCCATGACGAGGAGATCCGCCTCCACTGCGCGAGCCTGGGCGAGAATCGCTCCGGGTGCTTCGAACTCGGCGGCGAAATTGATCCGCGCGTCCGCGTGGATGCGGTGCGCCTCCAGATAGGCCAGGGCGCGGCGGTCGGGCGCGTCGTCGTACCCCGGCGGGTGCACGGAGAGCAGGATGGTTTCCTTGGCGTGACGCAGGAACGGCAGCGCGCCATGCAAGGCGCGGCCGGCTTCGCGGCGCTCGTTCCACGCGACAAGCACGCGTTGCAGTTGGAACGTTTCCTCCGCCCCCGACGGGACGATCAGCAGCGGCGCGCTGGCGCTCAGCACCAGTTGGCCGAGCGCGCGCGGCGACAGTCCGCCCTTGCCTTCGGGATCTCCATCACCGCGCCCGGCGACGATCAGGTCGGCGTAACGGCTGTGGAAGGCCAGCCGCTCGGGCAGGAAGCCGTGATCGGCGATCCAGTCGCATTTCAGACAGGCGGCGTTGCACCGGGCGATAAAGCTCTGTTCCGCTTCGGCCGAGGGCCGACCGGGCACCGGTGGATCGGGCACCGGTGGGATGGCGGCCGGTGCCGCGACGTACCAGGGCAGGGCGGTCTCGGCCGGGCAATGGAGGCCGATGAGGCGCGCACCCATCAGGCGCGCCACCGCGATGGCCGTCGAAAGGCCGGCGCTCGTGTGGAGATCCCGGGCGAACGGCACGAGGATCGTCTTGATGTCCATGATGACCTCCCGGTCTTGCCCGCATCGGTATGTCCGGCGCCGAAGCGTCAGTGGGACATCAGCACCGGGACGGTCATGCGGTCGAGGATCGAGCGCGTCGCTCCGCCGAGGACCCATTCACGGGCGCGGGAGTGGCCATAGGCACCCATGACCAGCAGATCCGCATCGTGGTCGAACATCCAGTTCAACGCCACATCCGCCACGTCGCTGCCCTCCGACGACAGGGAGGCCACCTCCACCGTCACGCCGTGGCGGGCCAACAGGGTGCCGATGTCCGCCCCCGGCAACGCGCCGTGACCGCTTGGCGTGGATGCCGCATCGACCACCAGCACCGTGACCGATGTCGCCTTCTCCAGCATGGGCATGGCATCGGCGACCGCGCGCGCCGCCGCCCGGCCCGCGTCCCAGGCCACCACGATCCGTTTCCCGATGGTGGGACGGAGGCCGGCTTGGGGAACCAGCAGCACCGGCCGCCCGCAGGACATCACCACCGTTTCGATCTCGAGCCGGCCGACGAGCGCAGAATGGCCGGGCAGCGCCTGACCGAGGACGAGAAGGTCCGCGTAACGGGCGTTCAGGGCGAGGACCCTGTCGATCGCTGTGTCATCGCACTTGCAGATCCGCCGTTCCGCCACGCACCGCTGCCGGTCGAGCAAGGCGTCCATCATGGCGACCGTGCGCTCCGTCTCCTCCGCCGCGGACCGGTTCAGCGCGTCGGTCACGAATTGCGGAACGCCACCGTCGATGGACATGGGAATGCGCGGCTGAATGTCGAGCACGAGGCCGGTCAGGTGCGCCGTGTGCTGCTCCGCCAAGCGCATGGCCGCTTCGACCCGTGCCGCGCCGGTCGGGCAATCATCGAACTGGACGAGAATTTCCCGGTAGGACATGGCCGCGTCTCCTGGTCGTGTGAAGGGGCGTTTTCGCCCGACGAGCTTCGTGAGACAGCATTGGCACGTATGAGGATCGTGACATTAACCTGGATAAAGACCGGAGCGGCGCAGACGCCGGGAACCGGCTCCGCCAAGCGTGCACGAGGTGGTCAATCAACTCCCCGCCAACTCCCCGCCAACTCCCCGCCAACTCGCCGCGGATCGGCAGATAGGGAAAGCTGTAGGCGGGGCTTCGGCGGGCGGTGGCGCGGGCGCAGGCCAGGGTGGCGGCCCGCAAGTCGTCCTTGTCAGGCGATCGTGTGGTGACCATCGCCCTCTCCCTTGCGCACCGCTTGCTCGTTCTCGTGATGGCGGACGTAATGCGCCAGAACGATCTTCAGGACACCGGCGCGCTTCATGTCCCGGCAGGCCACGGCATGGGCAATGTCATCCTCGATCATGCGGCGGATGGTGCGTTGCCCCTCCGGGGTCTGGTCGAGGTAGGAGCCGAGTTCCGCAGCGACGATCTCCGGCAAATGCTCATGCTCGGCGATGGCGTCGATCTCCTCGCGGGTCAAACCACTCAGCCCGATGCAGTCTTCGATCGTGATCATTATGACGGCCTCTCTGGTCACGGGTGTGACACCAGTTTGGCCGGATCGAGCAGCGTGGACCTTAACCCAGGTTAGCAAGCCCCGACTTCAATCGGTGTGTCCTGCGGCGCCGGTGTGAAGGGTCAGCCGCAAACTGGTTTGCGGCGAGGTTGTCCACGCCGACTCCGCGCCAACCTGCTCGGCCAGCATGGTGATCAATTCGAGGCCGGAGGACCGTACCCGCTCCGGCGGCAGGCCAACGCCATTATCGGACAGACTCAGATGGATCTCGCCGGGCTTTGCCACAAGCAAGGCGAGGGTAATCGTCCCGCTTCCCTGTGGGAACGCATGCTTGGCGCTGTTGGTGATGAACTCGTTGGCGATCAGCCCGAGTGAGACGGCGGTGTTGTGGTCGACATACGCATGGTCGACGCTGGTTCGCAGCGCGATGCCGCCGGCAAGGCCGCGTCCATGAAGGGCTACGGCGTTGGCGCACAGTTCCAGAAGATAGTCTCCCAACTCCACGACGCCGACCTGGCTGGCCTCATACAGGCGCGAATGGACGAGGCGAAGCGCCTCGACCCGCCCCTGAAGCTCTTCCAGGATGCGGATGGTTTCTTCGCTCTTGGCTTGGCCGCTTTCCAACGCAAGCAGACTCAAAATCGCCTGGAGATCGTTCTTGACCCGGTGCTGAAGTTCACGCATCGACATAGCCCGCTGGTCTTCCGCCCGGCGCAAGAGCACGCTGGTGTTCCGCATCGTGTCGTAGACCGAGGCCAATTCCTCCAGGTTGGTCGGCGGCGGCGGCGGGAACGCCGCTCCGGGTGTCTGCAGCGCCTCCGCAACCTGCGCCAACCCGGCCACCGACCTGGACAGCCGACGGGCGTAGCGCAGCACCAGGAGGGAGGCGCAGCCGAGCGCGAGGACACTGACAGCCGCCGCCGACCATAGCGATTGGCGTAGAGGCTCCTCGAACACGGAGGCCGGCGCGGCGAACGCGACCGTCCATCCCGACACCTTTGAACGCGAGAACACGAGCGACAACGGCTCTCCCTCCAGAGCGGGGCCGGCCGCCTGCCCGGTCGGAGAAGATTGGATCGCCCTCTGAACCCACCCAGGGGCTGGTTTGCCGACAAACTGTTCGGCAGCGCGCGTTCGCGCGACGACGACCCCGTTTCGGTCGATGATTCCAGCCACCCAACCGTCGGGGATTGGCTGCTCTCGAAGGAGGGTCTCCCATTTCGAGGTCGTCACCGCTGCAATGAGTGCGTAACGTTTGCCATCCTTCACCTGAACGGGCACCAGGACTGCGCCGACGTGCTCGTTGGCGATGGGCCCGTACAACAGTCCGGAAATCTGCGGTTGTCCGGTGGACATCGCCTCGGCCAGTTCGGAATTGACGTCGGCAACCGTCGGCACGGTCGTTCCGTACGGAACTTTGGTGCTGAACACCACGCTTCCATCGGCATCGCGAAGCGTTACGTGCGACCAGTGGGAATGCTTGTCCTTGACCGCCTGAGCAACGCGATAAAGCCGTTGCGGATCGCCATCGACAACCATCGTCGCGGCAAGCCCCTCCAGGGCCGAGGTGGTGACGAGCAGTTGCTGATCGAGAGCCGCCGCGATGGCGCGGACCGTGATCGCCATCTCGGCGGCGGCAAACCGTCGTTGTGTTGCCAGATTCCATGCGACCAAGCTCACGGCGATGGCAGCCATGGCCGCCAAGGCCGTGACCACGACACTGAGAAGATGGCGGCTGATGTTCCGACGTGCCAAACCTATGGGAGGTGGAGGGGGCGGCGAGATGTTGGTTAATAGCTGCATTGCCAAACCTCTTGATCATCAAAAGGTTGCTGTCGGCATTTTAAGTTATATACTCCTTATACTCTTTCTATCAAAGTGTGCAATGATTTCATGGTCCGGAACATTGTTGTGTCATGAAGGTTCGAGATAATATGAAGAATGTGTTTTGTCAGAGTTTATCTTATTATGTTTGGCATTGTTATCGTAACGAATTGAGTATGATGGATAAGGCATGATGGGGTGTCGTCGGCCTATTTTACGGATATCTTCCGCCTCATTAGCATAGGCGTGCCGGATGGTGATCCAGATCAAGTCAATCGGCGGCACAATGAGGGACTGTTGCCGTGATGAGCCCAAGCGTTGAAAGATCGGCGGCGAAAAACCGGGGCTGTGTTTCAGCTCCAACCGAGTTTTCGATGCCACTTTTTCCTGATGAGGGCGGTGCTCAAGCTTAACCCCGTGCATTGCCACAGGAGGCGGCCATGATGCCAACCGGTGACCTTGCAGAAGTCGAGCATCTTCATGCCGAACTCATGAACGCAATTGCCTTGGCCCTGGCGAGCGGCAGGCATCGCGATCAGGATTTGCTGTTTCTCTTTCAATGGGTACAAGAGGTGGGACAGACCGAAGCACTGGACCGCGTCCAGTCCGTTGCAAGCGAGGCGCCGGACCGGACAACGGAGATGGACTGCCAGAGCGTGTTGCGGTCACTCGTCTGCACGCCGGCACGCACGCCTCTCGGGATCGCCGCGAAGCTGGCGGTCGCCTGTGCAATGTTCGACGCTTTCAAAATAGCTCAGGAGGCGCCGGGAGGTCCTGTGGCGCCCCATGTCATTCTGTCCGCCTTTCTCGACGCCATGGCCCAGGCTCAGCTGCTTCCGTTGGAGCGGCCAAGCCTTCCGCACTGATTCCAGGCTGAGGAGGCGGTCATGCAATCAGACTGCCAAGCGTGCCCGCTGCGACGTGACGGGTTGTGCGCAAGCGTTGCGGATGAACAGTTGCCCAGCTGGGCGGCGATCAAACGTCCGGTCCGCACCATTCGTGCCGGCGCCAGTTTGTTTGTCGAAGGTGACGAAAACGAGATGGTCTACATCGTTCGCCGTGGCTGGGCGTTGGCGTCCATGATGCACGAGAACGGGCGGCGCCAAGTGCTGCGTTTCGTCATGCCGGGAAATCTGATCGGTTTCGAGCGGGGCCCCGACGGTGATATGCCCTGCACGGTTGAAGCGCTCACCGATCTGATCGTCTGTCCGATGCCACGCCATTCCCTGATGCGCTTTTGCCAACAGGTGCCGAACGTTGCCTTGCGGATGGCATCCTTGCTCGCGGCCGAAACGATCTCTGATTGGCGGCTCCTGGGCGGGCTCGGCACCCGCACCGCCGCAGAGCGGATTGCCCGGCTTCTCCTTGCCCTTTACAATCGGCAACGGCAAAGAACCGCACCGGACATTTCGGACGTGACGTTGCCGATCAGTCAGGTCCTCATTGCCGATGCCACAGGGCTGACACCGGTCCACGTCTGTCGGACGCTCAAGGAGATGCGTACGGCTGGGCTGCTGTCCTTCGCGAAAGGCCACCTGCGTGTGCTCGATTGGATGCGGCTCACTGAACTGGCCGAGATGAACGACGCCACGGCACCTCAGCCACTCGCCAAGCAGGACGTGTCGTTGCCACTCACCAATCCACGGGGCTGCGGTCAATTGCCACAAGATTTACGGAAGCCATTATTGGAATCGCCCGGGGCGCGTATAATTCATGTTATGGACTCTTCCAGTCGATCCGCTTCGAAATAACTCTGACATCAGTAATTATCGATCGATTCCGCCCGTCGATTTAAATGCTGCGTGCCAAGGACCAGGAGAGAAATTCTGAATTTCACCTGATGCAATCAGCGACCGCACAGCGGAAGGACGCCACCTCAGAAGGTCAGCACCGCCGCTCCGGTGACGGTCCCGCAGCGCAGCGCTTCCACAGCTTCATTGGCCTGGGCGAGGGGAAAGGGCGTTGTGCGGGTCCGTACGGGGATGCGGGGCGCAAGCGCCAGGAACTCCTCCCCGTCCCGGCGGGTGAGGTTGGCGACGGAGCGGATCACCCGCTCACCCCATAGGATGTCATAGGGGAAGGAGGGGATGTCGCTCATGTGGATGCCGGCGCAGACGACGGTGCCCCCCTTCACCACCGCCCGCAGCGCCACCGGCACCAGCGCGCCGACGGGGGCGAAGAGAATGGCGGCATCCAGAGGCTCCGGAGGGGGCTCTTCAGACCCGCCGGCCCATGCCGCGCCAAGATCGCGGGCCAGGGCCTGTGCAGCCTCATCCCCAGTCCGCGTGAAAGCGAAAACCCGCTGACCCCAGTGCCGGGCAAGCTGGATGACAATGTGCGCAGCGGCCCTGAAGCCGTAAAGACCCAGGCGTTTCACCTCCCCGACGGCCCGGAGGGCGCGGTAGCCGATCAGGCCGGCGCACATCAGCGGCGCCGCTTCGATGTCCGTGTAGGATGGGTTGACAGGAAAGGCGTAGCGAGCGTCGGCGACCGCCATCTCGGCGTAGCCGCCGTCGATCTGGTAGCCGGTGTAGCGCGCGCGGTCGCACAGGTTCTCGCGTCCCGAGCGGCAATAGACGCATTCGCCGCAGCTCCAGCCGAGCCAGGCGATGCCCACGCGGTCCCCAAGATGAAAGCGCTCCACACCCGGCCCGGTTTCGAGGACGCTCCCGATGATCTCATGGCCGGGAATAAGTGGCAGTTTGGGATGCGGCAACTCGCCGTCCATGACGTGCAGGTCGGTTCGGCACACCGCGCAGGCGTGAACGGCGATCAGGATTTGGCCCGGTCCTGGCTCTGGGTCCGGCAGCAAGGCGGGAATCAGCGATGCGCGCGGCTGTGGCAGGATCATCGCTCTCATGCTCAGCCCTCCATGTGAAGGTCTGCTTCACGATCGTTCTGGACATTGGCGGCCTCCTGCGACCTCGATCCAGGCGGGCGGCGCGGAGTGGTTGGGCTCGCGTTAGCGCGACATCCCTTGCAGATAGGCGATAACGTCATCAATCTCCGAGCGTGAAAGGTTCAGGTCGGGCATCGGCGGGTGAGGAAAGGTCAACCATTGCCGCAACCAGTTCGGGCTGCGGTTCGGATCGCGCGCGATGCTGGCCAATGTCGGGACCGCGTCGGTGCCGCGCACGACACGGCTGTCCGCATTGCTGTCCGAGGTCAGGTGGCAGGCGGCGCACCAACGGTCGGCGATGCTTTTGCCGGCTTCCGCGTCCGCCGCCTGTGTCACGTCCGCCATGGCGAAGAACGTCATCAACACCCCCGCGCATAGGCCCGTCTTCATTGCAAGCCTTCCTTTAGGGACATCAGGTAGGCAACGACATCGTCAATTTCTTCCATGGACAGACGGATGTTCGGCATGACCGGGTGGGATGTCCGCAGGTAACTGCGCAGGGCCATTTCGGTGATCCCTGGATCGCGCATTCGCTCCACCAGGTCAGGCGCAGCAAGCTCCTCCTGCATGGGGGGTGGCTTAGCCATCGGCGGCTGCGACACGCGGTGGCACTCACCGCAGACCTCCTCGACCAAGTGGCGCCCGAAGCCGATGCTGCCTGGTCCATCGGACGCGGCGTGCGCGGACGCGGCAACAATCGATGAAACGATGACTGCTCCGACCGCTAGGCTGGGCAATCGGCACGGAGTGTCGACCATGTCAGGCCTCCCTGTGCCACGGGGCTGGTGCAAGTGGTAAAGCGTCTTGTGCAGAAACGACCGCCCGCCCGAAGCCGACGGCAAGCTGAAAAGGTTCTGCGATGATCAGCTGCATGCTATGGCTGGGGCGCTCAGGAAGTCCACTCTTCGTACGAGGTACATGGCTGACAGGGCTCAGAAGGGCGCAGGACAAAAAGACGCAGGATAAGGCGCCTGCGCAGCGCTATCGCCGCCCTGCATTGCCAACCGTGTCAGACTCGGCGATCTTTAAACCGCGCCGGCTTTGTCGGAGGCCGGTTATGTAAGGATCACGCCGCCGTGGCGACGTCTTCACGCGAACGCCGTCCGCACCACGCGCTCGTGGACCTCGGGGGCGTATTTTGGTGATGACGGTTTCGTCATGATGACCCCATCTTCTCAGAACATGGAACCTCCGGAAAACTCGGAGCGGCTCAGTCTCCGCCGGCTCACGCAGGATGGGCCGCGGGATGCCGCGCTGTTCTTCGACCGCCTTGTGGACGGCGCCCCAATCCACCCGTGACGTGGCACGACCCGCGGCGCGTGCAACGATCGCCTCAAGATCCGGGAAGTCGGGCGGGTCGAAGCGCCCTGTTTCCTCTAGGGCATCGGCTTGCTGGGTCGTCAGGTGAACCTCGATGTAAAGGCTGTCGCCGACCCAGCCGAGCTTCACCGGCTCGTCCACGACACGAATCTGAGTGCCGATGGGGACCTCCTCGTACAGGCGCCCGATATCCCGGTTGTGCAGGCGGAAGCAGCCGTGGCTCACGCGGCGCCCAACACCATAAGGTTTGTTGGTCCCATGGACGATGATTCCCGTCCAGCCGAGGTACAGTGCCTTGGGCCCCAGCGGGTTGTCCGGCCCCGGCGGGACATAGGGCGGCAGGTCCGGGTCCTCCTCCCGCATGCGCATGGAAGGCATCCAGGGCGGGTTGACACGCTTGGCCCGGACGTAGGTGGAGCCGGTCCGCAGGTTGGCGGCCTCGGCACCGATTCCCACCGGAAAACTGGCCGCCGGCTTCCCCCGCGCGAAGTGATACAGGCGCTGCTCCGCAAGATTGATCACGATGCCGCTGCGCCCCCCGGATGGAAGGATATGCGCCATCGGCAGCACCACGAGTGTTCGGTCGCCCGGCAGCCACGGGTCGATGGCTGGATTTGCCATGATGATCTCGGTGTAGCCGAGATCATTGTCGATGGCGATGTCGGCCAGCGTGTCGTCCGCTGACGCAAAGAGAATACCGAATGGCAATGGTCCAATGATGTCGGCCGCCGCCACCGGCACCGGAGCAAAGGCCAGGGCCGCCAGGGCAGTGACAACGCCTCCAATCGAACGCAACAGGATGGCAGCGCCCACGCTCACCTACGGCCTCAGTCCGCCTAAGAGCGGGTCTTCCGCTGGGTGCGGCTGAACATGCGTTCCGCCTTTTCGTTCGCCGCCCTGGCGTCCGCCGCCGCAGCGCGCGCCTGTTCGGCCGACTGCTGGGCGGCGCTGGCGGCCCGCGCCGCCTCCGCCTTGGCGTCATTGGCGGTGGCTTGCGTCTGGATCAGAAGGTTGCGGTCTTCCGCGCTTAACCCCGAGCACCCCGCCGCGACCAGGGTGCCCAGCACGACGACGGATAGGTTGCGCAAGGACATCGCCATATCAATCTCCTATCTTGGATCCGAGAAACAAGGCGACCGGCGCGGAGCGCGGGATCTCCGCTGCAGGAGGTCCGCCCCGCCCAATCACCCGCTTGCCCGGCGTATCGAGCGTCAAGCATGGGTGAAGGCGGCGTCGAGGCATTAACCCAGGTAAAGGCAGCGCATCGTGAAGACGCAGAGATCGGGCGGAGCCCGACCTCTTTCGGTCGAAGCGTCCCTGTGGGCGCCGCCTTTTGCGGGTTAACTCCATCCGTGAGCGCTGATCTTGATGCACGTTAATGTCCCGGGGCATCCCTCGGATAGGCTGCGGGAGTCCATGGTGCGGAGCGTGGACCCAGTCCTTCCGGAGCCAGCCGATGACGCTGCCGCTGACCGAGCACGGACCGTTGACCGACCACGGTCCGAGCCCTGGACGATCAAAGATCCCAGCGGAACGCCGTGTCGCCCGACATCCCGGCTGGCTGTTCGGGCTCGCGCTCGCGCTGACGGCCGCCGCAATGCTGCTTTCTCACGCTGTTGGCACCCGCAACGCCGCGCCCGCTTACCGCACCGGCCCGGTGGCCCGTGGGGCGGTTACCGCGTCGACCACCGCGTCGGGCACCGTCAACCCGGTCGTCACCGTGCAGGTGGGGTCGCAGGTGTCGGGACAGATCAGCGAATTGCTCGCCGACTTCAACACCGAGGTGAAGACCGGTCAGCTCGTCGCCCGCATCGATCCTGCGCTGTTCGAGACACAGGTGGCGCAGGCGGTCGGCGACCTCGCCGTTGCCCAGGCGGGCATCGAGACCCAGCGCGCCACGGTCATACGCGCCAACGCCGACCTGGAGGCCGCGCGCGCCACCCTGAGCAACGTACAGGCTCAGCTGCGCAAGGCCCAAGCGCTCCTGTTCAACGCCAGGAGCAGTTATGAACGCACGCAACGGCTCTTCGACCGCGGAAATGCCTCCGCCTCGGACCGCGACAGTGCGAAATCCGCCAACGCCGCCGCCCAGGCGGAGGTCGAGGCTCTGACCGCACAGGAGATCGGCCAGCAGGCAACCGTTCGCTCCAGCGAGGCCCAGCTTACCCTCGCCCAAGCCAACGTGGCGAGCGCGACGGCGTTGGTGCAGCAGAAACAGGCGGCGTATCAGGGAGCGCGCATCAATCTGGAGCACACGCGCATCGTCGCCCCGGTGGACGGCACCGTCATCCAGCGCAACGTCGACCGCGGCCAGACGGTGGCGGCCAGCTTGCAGGCCCCGGTGCTGTTCACCATCGCCCAGGATCTGACGGCCATGCAGGTGGACGTTTCCGTGGACGAGGCGGATGTCGGGACCGTCCGGGTGCGCCAGGACGTGCACTTCACCGTGGACGCTTTCCCCGGCCGCCGCTTCACCGGGGCGGTGATCCAGATCCGCAAGGCGCCGCAGGTCGTGCAGAACGTCGTCACCTACGACGTGGTCATCTCGGCGCCCAATCCCGACCTCGCACTCCTTCCCGGTCTGACCGCCAACGTCCGCATCGTCACCGACCACCGCGACGACGCGCTGCTGGTTCCCAGCGCCGCCTTGCGCTATCACCCGGCCAAGGCCGCCCCGTCGAGCAGCCCGCCATCCCAGCAGACGGGCGAGGTCTGGGTGCTGAACGCCACCGGGCAGCCGGAGCGCCGCCCTCTTCGGCTTGGTGTTTCCGACGGCAGCATGGTGGAGGTCGTCGAAGGAAAGCTGGAAGTCGGAGACCGCGTCGTGCTCGGCGAAACGGCGCCGTCCACGGCTTCGGGTGCCGTTCCATCCATGGGCGCCGGACCGCGTATGTGACGCCGACGCTTCAGACAGCGGGGAGCCCAGCCATGGGAGACTGGCTGATCGAGACCGAGCATCTGTGCAAGGATTACCGGCTGGGCAACGTACCGTTGCGTGCGCTCGACGACGTGTCGGTTCGCATCGCCCCTGGCGAATTCGTCGCCGTCATGGGACCATCCGGTTCGGGCAAGTCCACCTTCATGAATCTGCTCGGCTGCCTCGACAGCCCCAGCGGTGGCCTCTACCGCCTCGACGGCCGTGACGTCTCGCATCTTGCTCCCGATGAGCTGGCGGTGGTGCGCAATCGCTTGGTCGGTTTCGTATTCCAGGGCTTCAATTTGTTGCCGCGCACGCCGTCGGTCGAGAATGTCGAGCTGCCGCTCGTGTACGCCGGAGTTTCAGCACCCGAACGGCGCCGTCGTGCCTTGGTCCGGCTGGCCGAGGTCGGTCTCGCCGAGCGGGCATGGCATCATCCCTCGCAACTCTCGGGCGGCCAGCAGCAGCGTGTCGCCATTGCGCGCGCGCTGGTCAACGACCCGCTGCTGATCCTCGCCGACGAGCCGACCGGCGCGCTCGACTCGCGCACCAGCGTCGAGGTCATGGCGCTGTTCCAGACCTTCAACGCGCGCGGCATCACGGTTATTCTGGTGACGCACGAACCGGACATCGCCGCCTTCGCCCGGCGCACGCTGCGCTTTCGCGACGGCCGGCTGATGGACGATCGGCCGGTGGCGGCGCCCCGCGTGGCCTCCGAGGTGCTGGCGGGCTGGCGCCCGGCGGAGGCAGCGGCATGAACCTCCTGTCGTCGATCCGCATCGCGCTTGCCGCGCTGCGCCTCAACCTGATGCGCAGCGTGCTGACGATGCTCGGAATCATCATCGGGGTGGGATCGGTGATCACCATGATCGCGGTCGGCGCCGGGGCGGAAGCCCGCATCGCCGAACAGATCAACAGCCTCGGCTCCAACCTGATCGTGGTGGTGTCCGGCGCCATCACCTCGGGCGGCGTGCGTCTCGGCTTCGGCACCGAGATGACGCTGAGCGAGGATGATGCGCAGGCTCTGGAACGGGACATTCCCGAAATCCTGGTGGCCGCACCGGGAGTCCGCGGCAGCGCGCAGGTCATCTACGGCAACCTGAACTGGTCGACCGTGATCGTCGGCTCCACCCCGGACTTTCTGACGGCGCGGGATTGGGGCGTCGTCCAGGGCCGGCCCTTCGAGCAGGCCGAGCTGGACCGGGCCGCCAAAGTGGCGCTGCTCGGCCAGACGGTGGCCACCACGCTGTTCGGCAATGCCGACCCCGTCGGTCAGATGATCCGCATCAAGAAGGTGCCCTTCACGGTGGTCGGCGTGCTGGACCGCAAGGGGCAGAGCATGCAGGGGCAGGACCAGGACGACACCATCGTCATGCCGCTGAGCACCGCGCGCAACCGCGTTCTGGGAGCCAGCGAGGTGAACCGGCGGGCGGTGGGCGCCATCCTCATCAAGATGCGCGACGGCGCCGACATGCACGCCGCCGAGGTGCAGATCCACGGCCTGCTGAGGCAGCGCCACCATCTCCAGCCGGCGCAGGACGACGATTTCTGGCTCCGCAACCTGTCGGAAATCGCCCAGGCACAGGAGGCGTCGTCGCGCGTGCTGACCCTGCTGCTGGCGGCGGTGGCCTCGGTGTCGCTGGTGGTGGGCGGGATCGGCATCATGAACATCATGCTGGTCAGCGTCACGGAGCGCACGCGGGAGATCGGCTTGCGCCTCGCCGTCGGGGCGCGAAGCCGCGACATCCTGAGCCAGTTCCTGATCGAGGCGCTGACCTTGTCCCTGACCGGCGGGCTGGTCGGAATCGCCGCCGGCGCGGCGGCCTCCTTCACCATCGGCCATTGGGCGCACTGGCAGACGGAACTCAGCCTGTCGGCCATCCTTCTGGCCGTTGGCTTCGCTGCGGCGGTCGGTGTCTTCTTCGGCTTCTACCCGGCCCGCAAGGCTTCCCGCCTCCAGCCGATCGAAGCTCTGCGCTACGAGTGACGGGGTGAGGCAGCGGGACGCAGCGTGCAAGGAGACGGGCGGCATGGAAAACGATCCCGACATCGTCGCTCTGGCCAGCCAGTCGCTGGACTCCCTCCTCGCCGGGATCGGAAGCACGGCGGGCGGGCTGAACGGCGCCGAAGCGGACGCGCGGTTGACCCGCTGCGGCTCCAATGATCTTTCGGCGGTGCGGCGGAGACCCGTGTGGCTCCAATTTCTCGACCGCCTGCACAACCCTCTTCTGATCATCCTGCTTCTGGCCAGCGGCTTCTCGGCCATGGCCGGCGACTTCTACAGCTTCGTCATCGTCGTGATCATCGTGTTCGTCAGCGTCGTTCTCGACTTCGTCCAGGAGGTCCGCGCCAACAACGCCATCGAGGACCTGCGCCGCTCGGTCGCGCTGCGGGCCAGAGTCCTCCGCGATGGCCAGGAACGCGAGTTGCCGGTCGAGCGGCTGGTGCCGGGCGACGTCGTGCAACTGGTCGCGGGCGATCTCGTGCCGGCGGATGCCCGGCTGATCAAGGCGCGCGACCTCTTCGTAAACCAGTCGCTGCTGACGGGCGAGCCCTATCCGACCGAAAAGCACGCGGCCAACCTGCCGCACGCCGCCGATCCCAGCGAGGCGACCAACATGCTGTTCATGGGCACGTCGGTCATCAGCGGCACGGGACGGGCGGTGATCCTGCGGACCGGACGCGCCACCCTGCTCGGCGCGATGGCGCACAGCCTGAGGGCGCCGCCGCCGCCAACCGATTTCGAGATCGGCGTGCGCCATTTCGGTCTGCTGATCCTGCGTGTGACCGTGTTCCTGGTGCTGTTCGTGCTGCTGGCGAACGTGCTGTTCCACAGGCCCTGGCTGGAATCGCTGATGTTCGCGGTCGCGCTGGCGGTCGGGCTGACGCCGGAATTGCTGCCGATGGTCGTGACGGTGACTCTGGCCCGCGGCGCCCTGCGTCTCGCCGAACGCAAGGTGATCGTCAAGCGGCTGACGGCGCTGCACAATCTGGGAGCCATGGATGTCCTGTGCACGGACAAGACCGGCACCCTGACCGAGGCGCGCATCCGTCTGGTCCGGCACATCGACGCCCAAGGAGAAGACAGCGACGGGGTGTTCCGGCTGGCCTGGCTCAACAGCCGCTTCGAAAGCGGCATCCGCAGCCCGCTCGACGACGCCATCCTGGAGCATGGCCAGCCGGATGCCGTCGATTGGCTCAAACTCGACGAGGTGCCCTTCGACTTCGAGCGTCGGCGCGTCTCCGTCCTTCTGGAGCGCGGCGGACAGCACCTGCTGATCGTCAAAGGTGCGCCGGAGGATGTCCTGCGCCTGTCCACCCAATACGAGCCGGGGCCTGGGCGGCCGAGCGCCTTCGACACCGAGGCCAGGGCGCGCGTCCAGCGCCTGTTCGAACAGTTGAGCGACGACGGGTTCCGGGTGCTCGGCATCGCCTCGCGCATGGTCGGGCCGGACCAGCGGGAAGCGCGGGTCACGGACGAGACCGAACTGGTGTTCGCCGGCTTCGCCGCCTTCCTCGACCCGCCCAAGGCCGACGCGGCGGCGGCCGTGCACGCCTTGTCGAAGGCAGGGGTCGCCGTAAAGATCCTAACCGGTGACAACGACCGCGTGACCCGGCACGTCTGCCGCGATCTGGGCATTCCCGTGACCGGTCTGATCACCGGCGACGAGCTGCGCGCCATGAGCGAGGAGGCCCTCCGCTTGCGGCTCGCCAAAGTGAACGTGTTCTGCCGGCTGTCGCCGCCGCAGAAGCAGCGCGTGCTGCTGGCGCTGAAGCAACGCGGGCACGCTGTGGGCTTTCTCGGCGACGGCATCAACGACGCGGCGGCGCTGCACGCCGCCGATGTCGGCATCTCGGTTGACGGCGCCGCCGATGTGGCCAAGGACGCGGCGAGCCTGATCCTGCTGGAACACGACCTGTCGGTGATTCATGGCGGCGTGCTGGAAGGCCGCCGTACGGTCGAGAACGTCACCAAATACATCCTGATGGGGAGCAGTTCGAATTTCGGCAACATGTTGAGCATGGCGGGCGCCGCGCTGGTCCTGCCCTTCCTGCCGATGCTTCCGATCCAGGTGCTGCTGAACAACCTGCTCTACGACGCGTCGGAGATCGGCATCCCCTTCGACCGCGTCGATCCGGAAACCATCGTCCGCCCGGTCCGCTGGAACATGGATCTGATCCGCCGCTTCATGCTCATCCTGGGGCCGGTCAGCTCCCTGTTCGATTTCCTGACCTTTTATGCCCTGCTGACCATATTCGGTGCCGGGGAGGCGCTTTTCCAGACCGGCTGGTTCGTGGAATCCCTGGCGACCCAGGCGCTGATCATCTTCGTCATCCGGACGCGGCGGTCGCCGCTGGTCAGTCGGCCGCACCCACTTCTGGCGGCCTTGTCGGTGGGGATGGTCCTGCTTGCGGCACTCATCCCGCTGAGCCCGCTCGGCCCGCTGTTCGGCTTCGTAAGCCTGCCATTGGGTTACTTCATCTTCCTGGCGGGGACCGTCGCTGCCTACCTGATTTTGGCCGAGAGCATCAAGCGCTTGTTTTATCGCTGGTATGGACGACAGGCGCGACGAGGGGCGATGGCAGCGGGCCAGTTCCCGCACGGACCGTCCAGCCGGCGGTCCGAGCACCGAGCGCACGATGCCTGACGATACGATGATTCACGCGGTGCAGCACGAAGCCGCGGTGCGGGGAGGCCGGCCCGAGCCGTTGCCGCCATCGATCGCCAGCTATGTGTGGCGCCACAGCGGGAAACACCAAGTCGGGCTGTCGGTCCTGTCCGCCATGGTCTTCCTTTTGAGCGTGTGGCCACTTGAAATCCAGAGGCGCATCGTCAACGATGCCATTTCGTCCGGATCGCTTTCGGCGATCGTGGGGCTGTCCGTCGTCTATCTCGGCATCGCCATTCTTGAAGGCGTGCTCAAGTTCATCCTGAACCTCTACCGTGGCTGGGTCAGCGAAACGGCGGTGAGGCACCTGCGCATGACAATTCTCGGCTTGTGCGGCCATGCCTCACAGTCGAGCGCTTCGCATGAACAAGGTGGTGTGGCGATCGCACTGGTCTTGTCGGAGGCGGACCCGGTCGGGAGTTTCGTCGGCATCAGCCTGTCGGAACCCCTGCTGCAAAGTGGGATCCTGGTCAGCGTGCTCGGCTACATGGCTTATCTGCGGCCGGAGTTCGCGTTGGCGAGCACGCTGCTGTTCCTGCCGCAGATGATCTTTGTTCCGCTGATCCAGCGGGCGATCAACCGCCGGGCCGCCACGCGCATCCGAACGTTGCGCCGCATCACCAGCGGCATGGCCGCTGGAGGGGCCGCTGGAGGGGCTGCTGGGAGTGACAGTTCCGATGACCGGGCGCAAACCGCTCGGGTTGACGCCGTCTTCACCTTGAACATGGGCATTTACACGCTGAAGTTCGGGATGAATTTTCTGATGAATTTGATGAACCACCTTGGCGTCGCGGCAGTCCTCGGCATCGGCGGCTGGTATGTGGTCCAAGGGATCATCGACGCAGGAGCGGTCGTCGCCTTTATCTCCGGCCTCGCCAAAATCGTTGATCCGTGGGGTGACCTCATCAATTGGTATCGTGAGGCGACGGTGAGCGGGGTGAGATACCGCCTGATCGAAACCGCAGTTCGGCAGATCGCCATCGGTGCCGACTTGACGGGGCGGCCGTTTCAATAGGAGCGTCACCCCTCTTCGGAGAAGGCGTGGCCAAGTCTGCCGAACAACGATGGTTGAAGCGGTCATTGGGTCATGGCACGGTTTGCAAGGCCTGACGCCAAAGGCGGAAAGGAACGCCCTTAGCGGGGATACGGCAGCACAGCGACGAGTGGGCAATATCTCCGAGTCTTTGTCTTTATTTGCATGAAGCGCTCGGGAGGCCTCATGATCAAGAACATCCTCATTCCGGTCGGCGGTCTTCCCACCGATGCGGCGCTTCTGGAAGAGGCCTTCGCGCCGGCGCGCCTTTTCGCGGCCCATATCGAGGCCCTGCATATTCGGCGCGATCCGCGCAATGGAACACCTCGATAAACCGGCCTTGGACGAGGGTCGAGGCCGATGGAAGGGCCGCACCGGTGGGGAGGCGGCGTTCTTTGGGGGCTGAACTTCGGATTTTGGCTGAAATTGGCGATGCCGATCTTCACCGTCGCATGACTGAGGCCGATGGTGCGGATGCACAGCGCCATGCGCGCCTTCTGTTCGGCGCGATCACCTGACGGCGCCGATACCGCGGTCCCACGTGCCCACTATCCGATGTGCGGCCGAATCCGATGAAGTCCAACTGCTTTTGACGACGATCAAGGCTGCCCGTTCTCCACGCTCGCAGCATTCATATCGCGCCCGAACCACCAACTGATCCGACGGAAGCGACAGTGCCAATGAATGAAGCCCAAATCGGACTGCTGATCGTCTCGCCGCTGCTGATCGGTACGGTTGTGCTTCTGCATCGCCAGGGAGTCATGACGCGAAGCGGCGCCGCGCTGGCCGCGCTGGCTTCAGTAGGCACGGTAGCGTGGCTATTCTTTACTCAATAATCTGGGTTCGCTTTCGGGGTAGCGCGCGTCGTGGATCGTGCAGATTGCCATCGGCAAGCACGATGAGATGCGTCGCTCCAGGAGGACATTGCTGGACTTGCCGAGCGACGCTGCTGGTCACAGCACCGTCTTCTGCTCTTAAAGTCGCACGCCAGCCCGACGGCAGACGCAAACGAAGGTGTGCCGTCACGTCCGGTCCGCCTCCCGCTTAGACGGAGTTGTCGAAGATCGAATCGCCCAGCAGGACGATATGCGGCATCGATGCGGATGAAACCATGCAGGTTCTCCCTCAGTGCCATTGCTAACAGCGAACAACGGTCTTCCTTCCTATTCCGAAGCGGAGTTCTCTCCATCTTCCTGCGTCCTCTGGTCGCCTAGCCCACGCTGGCGCGGAAGGCGTTTACCGTTGCGCGAGGGTGCTTGAGTGCGGCTCGAGCCCAATTGCTCATCAACGCCGAAACAGGGACTTCGGGAGACAGGGTGCGCCTCAAGCCCGATCGGGCCGATTCACTGCCCCAAATTTCTTCTTGACCTCAAGCGGGCTTGAGGTTTTAGCCTGATCGTATTGGATCTGGCATGCCAGAGCCGATTGCAATACGGACTGCGAAAGGCAGCGATCCCCAACGCACCAAGGGAGGCGTGTGTGATCTCTCCGACATCCGTCAATTGGACCATGCTCAACACGTTGCGTGCCATGCCGGGTCCCGAGGCCACGACACCTCCGGTCTCGCTGCTGGCCATCACGAAGGCGGCGAGCTTGAAGCCGGCCGCCGTGAGGCCGGCACTCTGCGAATTGGTCAGGCAGGGTTTTGTCCAGGAATACGCAACACAGTGCGGAAAACAATATGCAAGAACGAAAAAAGGTAATCAGCGAATATTGGAAATAAAGGGCTGGCTTCGGTAGCCGTTCAGAGGCATGCGGGAATCAGCGGCCCGCACCCTCCACTCCTGCTCGCTGCAATGACGAACGGATTGGTCACGCCGCCGGGCTCCGTGTGCCTGCGGCTCAACAGGGAGAGACGGCATGGGCAAGGCACTCGAAGGCGTGCGGGTTCTGGACTTTACCCACGTTCAGTCGGGTCCGACCTGCACGCAGCTTCTGGCGTGGTTCGGCGC
>NZ_JAUQTX010000480.1:0-1679 GCF_059803775.1 Azospirillum sp. UFLA03-27
GCGTATAATCGTCGGCAGCGTCAGATGTGTATAAGAGACAGCCCCCGTCATGCCGACTAACGACACCGCCCGCCCGCCGATCTCCGTCCTCGACCTCGCCCCGGTGCCGGAAGGCAGCACGCCGGGCGACGCCTTGCGCAACACGCTGGACCTCGCCCGCCACGCCGAGCGGCTGGGCTACCGCCGCTACTGGCTGGCCGAGCACCACAACATGACCGGCATCGCCAGCGCCGCGACCTCGGTCGTCATCGGCCATGTGGCGGCGGGCACCTCGACCATCCGCGTCGGCGCCGGCGGCATCATGCTGCCCAACCATTCGCCGCTGGTCATCGCCGAGCAGTTCGGCACGTTGGAGGCGCTGTTCCCCGGCCGCATCGATCTCGGCCTGGGCCGGGCGCCGGGCACCGACCAGATGACGCTGCGCGCCCTGCGCCGCGACCCGTCGGTGGCGGAGCAGTTCCCACAGGACGTGCTGGAGCTTCAGGCCCTGCTCGGCCCCGTCCAGCCGGGCCAGCGCGTGCAGGCGGTGCCCGGCGCCGGGTCGAACGTGCCGCTGTGGATCCTCGGCTCCAGCCTGTTCGGCGCGCAGCTGGCCGCCGCCTTCGGCCTGCCTTATGCCTTCGCCTCGCACTTCGCGCCGGACGCCCTGATGCGGGCGTTGCAGGTCTACCGGGAGAATTTCACGCCCTCGGCGCAGCTCGACCGGCCCCACGCCATGGTCGGGGTGAACGTCGTCGCCGCCGAGACCGACGCCGAGGCGCGCCGGCTCTTCACCTCCGCCCAGCAGAGCTTCGCCCGTCTGATCCGCGGCACCCGCGGCCAATTGCCGCCGCCCATCGACGACATCGAGAGCTTCTGGTCGCCGCTGGAGAAGGCGCAGGCGATGAACATGCTGTCCTGCTCCTTCGTCGGCTCGGCGGAGACGGTGCGGCGCGGGCTGGAGTCCTTCCTCGCCGAAACCGGGGCCGACGAGATCATGGTGGCCTCGGCCATCCACGACCACGCGGCGCGGGTGCGCTCCTACGAGATCCTGGCGGAGGTCCACGGGGCGCTGCGGGCCGCGGCCTGAAGGGCTCCAAATTGGGGGAGCGGTCCGGCGCAACCGCACAGCGCGCTTCGCGGACTGCGCCATGGACCGCGCCCAAGGGGAGTCTTATCGTCTGTGGCCCGGCGTCGCGTGACGCGGTTCACAGAGATGGAGAGGGGATATGGCCGAGTTTCCCCACGCCAGCAGGGTCAACGTGACGCTTGATCTGCCGCTCGACGTCTATCGGCGTCTGGAACAGCAGGCACGCTACATGAGCGTTACCGTCGAGGCGCTGCTGAAGACTATCCTGGCGCAGCAGCTCTACGACTCCAGTCTTCGCAATATGGATTAGTTCATTGTCGTGAGGCGGCGCGCACGGCGGCGTCAAGATCGCCGTGACTCTCCAGAAGCGCCGCCAGCCCGGCCTCCTCCAGCACGCCGCGGACCGGGCCGGGCACCGCCGCCAGTACGATCCGCACGCCGGACCGCCCACCCATGCTTCCCGCACCCGGCCGCGCCTGCCGCACCGCCAGCAGCAGCGAGCGCAGCCCCGCCGGGGTCAGTTGCGTCACCGCCGACAGGTCGAGCACCAGCCCGGCCGGCACCTTTTCCGGCGCGTCCGGGGTCTGTCTCTTATACACATCTCCGAGCC
>NZ_JAUQTX010000481.1:0-1665 GCF_059803775.1 Azospirillum sp. UFLA03-27
GCGTATAATCGTCGGCAGCGTCAGATGTGTATAAGAGACAGGGCCGGGCGTCGGTCTGGCGAGAGGAAAAGGTGGTGCCGGTTGCAGGGCTCGAACCCGCGACCTTCGGTTTACAAAACCGCTGCTCTACCAACTGAGCTAAACCGGCGTGCCGCCTGGCCAGACCGCGGCGGGCGCTTACACTAGCGTCCTCCGCGGTCCGCAGCAAGCCTCACCTGTGCGGCGCGTTCGGCGCCGCGTCAGCGCAGCCGGGCGACCTCGTAGAGCGCGACGGCGGCGGCGTTGGAGACGTTCAGGCTGCCCACCGGTCCTTGGGTCGGCAGGCGCGCGACGATGTCGCAGCGCTCCATGGTCAGGCGGCGCAGTCCGGCCCCCTCGGCCCCCAGAACCAGCGCGGTGCGGCCCGTCAGGTTGCACTGGGCGAGCGTGCTCTTCCCCGACTCGGCAAGGCCGACGGTCCAGAAGCCGGCCTGCTGGAGATCGGCGAGCGCGCGGGCGAGGTTGGTCACGCGCACCAGCGGCACCGACTCCAGCGCTCCCGAAGCGCTCTTGGCGAGAACGCCGGTGGTCTCCGGTGCGTTGCGCTCCGTCACCACCACCGCTTTGGCCCCGAAGGCCGAGGCGGAGCGCAGGATCGCGCCGACATTGTGCGGGTCGGTCACCTGGTCGAGGACGACGACGAGCGCCGACGGGTCCGAATCGGCCTCCACGCAGAGGTCCTCGATCCCGATCTCGTCCAGGGGGACGACGTCCACCGCCACGCCCTGGTGCACGGCACCCGGCGGCAGCATGCGGTCCAGGTCGTTGCGGTCGGCCGGCATCAGGCTGGGGCGCTGGAGCCCGCGGGCCTTGGCCTGGGCCAGCACAGGCTCCAGCGCGGCGCGGCCCGCCTCCGTCGCGATCAGGCGGTGGATGCGCCGCTCCGGGTTCAGCCACGCCGCCGACACCGGATGCAGGCCGTAGAGCAGGACGCCCTGCGCGCCGCGCCCGGGAGAGGGGCGGTCGCCGCGCGACTCGCGGTGGGATGGGGAGTGGTTCTTGGCCGGGGCAGGGGGCTGGCCGTGGGGCGCGGATGGCTTCTTCGAACGGGTCATGGTGTCCGGCTGGAGGGGGCAGGCCTAAGCCCGCCGCGGTTATTCACAGTTTTCTGGTTTGGACTGCTTCAGACGTGTTGACAAGGCCTGAAAAATTCTCATAGTGCCGAACTCCGCGGCGGGCATGTCCCGCAGCGGGCCTGAGGAAGGGTGGCCGAGTGGTTAAAGGCAGCAGACTGTAAATCTGCCCGCGTACGCGTACGCTGGTTCGAATCCAGCCCCTTCCACCACTACATTCCACGGCTTGTCCGTGATCGCAGTTCCCGGTCGATAGCGCCGGGCGGGGCGTGGCAGGCGGGTGTAGCTCAATGGTAGAGCAGAAGCCTTCCAAGCTTACGACGGGGGTTCGATTCCCCTCACCCGCTCCAATCCCCCCGCGCTAAGGGAAATGTCGGTCTCGGCCGGGCCATTGTGTGCGTCCGGAACGTCGGGAACGAAAGACCAAAGCGATGGCGAAGGCAAAGTTTGAGCGGAACAAGCCGCACTGCAACATTGGCACGATCGGCCACGTCGACCACGGCAAGACGTCGCTGACGGCGGCGATCACGAAGGTGCTGGCCGAGAGCGGCGG
>NZ_JAUQTX010000482.1:0-1616 GCF_059803775.1 Azospirillum sp. UFLA03-27
GCGTATAATCGTCGGCAGCGTCAGATGTGTATAAGAGACAGGACCGGAACGATGTTCGAACCGACGAGGACATGACCATGACCGGCAAGACCGGGATGCGCACCGAGACCGACAGCTTCGGACCGATCGAGGTTGCCGCCGACCGTTACTGGGGCGCCCAGACGCAGCGCTCGCTGCGCAACTTCCGCATCGGCGGGGAGCGCATGCCGCCAGCGCTGGTGCGCGCGCTCGGCATCCAGAAGAAGGCGTCAGCGCTCGCCAACATGGCGCTGGAGGTGCTCGACCCCCGGCTGGGCCGCGCCATCGTCGAGGCGGCGGAGGAGGTGATCGACGGCACGCTCGCCGATCATTTCCCGCTGGTGGTCTGGCAGACCGGCTCCGGCACCCAGAGCAACATGAATGCGAACGAGGTCATCTCCAACCGCGCCATTGAGGCTCTGGGCGGCGAGATGGGCTCGAAGAAGCCGGTCCACCCCAACGACCACGTCAACATGGGGCAGTCGTCCAACGACAGCTTTCCCACCGCCATGCACATCGCCGCGGCCGAGCAGATTCACCACGAGCTTCTGCCGGCGCTGGAGCACCTGCACGCGGCGCTGGCGGCGAAGGCGGCGGAGTTCGTCGACATCGTGAAGATCGGGCGCACCCACCTCCAGGACGCCACGCCGCTGACCCTGGGGCAGGAGTTTTCCGGCTACGCCGCCCAGATCGCCTACGGGATCGAGCGGGTGAAGGCGTCGCTGCCGCAGCTCTACCGGCTGGCCCAGGGCGGCACGGCGGTGGGCACCGGGCTGAACGCCAAGACCGGCTTCGCCGAAGCCTTCGCCGAGGAGGTGGCCTCCATCACCGGGCTGCCCTTCGTCACAGCCGAGAACAAGTTCGAGGCGCTGGCCACCCACGACGCGCTGGTGGACGCGCACGGCAGCCTGAACACGCTGGCGGTGTCGCTGATGAAGATCGCCAACGACATCCGCCTGCTCGGCTCCGGCCCGCGCTGCGGCATCGGGGAGATCGCCCTGCCGGAGAACGAGCCCGGCTCCTCGATCATGCCCGGCAAGGTGAACCCCACCCAGTCGGAAGCGATGACCATGGTCTGTGCCCAGGTGATGGGAAACCAGACCACCGTCAGCATCGCCGGCGCCACCGGCCATTTCGAGCTGAACGTCTTCAAGCCGGTGATCGCCTACAACGTCCTCCAGTCGATCCGGCTGCTGGCCGACGCCTGCAACAGCTTCACCGACAACGCCGTGGTCGGCATCGAGGCGAACCGCGAGCGCATCGGCCAGTTGCTGAACGAGAGCCTGATGCTGGTCACCGCGCTGAACCCGCACATCGGCTACGACAACGCGGCGAAGATCGCCAAGAAGGCCCACAAGGAGGGAACGACCCTGAAACAGGCCGGCGTGGCGCTGGGCCTGCTGACCGAGGAGCAGTTCGATCAGTGGGTCAAGCCGGAAACCATGGTGAAGCCCCGGTGACCGGGGCCATGCGCCGTCCATGAAGAAGCGCTCCGTCCTCATCGCCGGGCACCCGACCAGCGTCTCCCTGGAAGAGGAATTCTGGGAGGCGCTGAAGGCTGTCTCTTATACACATCTCCGAGCCCACGAGACTATAAC
>NZ_JAUQTX010000483.1:0-1619 GCF_059803775.1 Azospirillum sp. UFLA03-27
GCGTATAATCGTCGGCAGCGTCAGATGTGTATAAGAGACAGCACACGACGACCCGCCCATGACCGTCCTCGACTTCCCCGTCCGCGAGCTTCCGCTGGACCCCAACGTCGCGCAGCGGCTCGCCTCCGATCCGCTGTCGTCGGTGTGGGTGGGCGCCTCCGCCGGGTCCGGCAAGACGAAGGTGCTGACCGACCGCGTGCTGCGGCTGATGCTGTCCGGCACCGCGCCGGCGCGCATCCTCTGCCTGACCTTCACCAAGGCGGCGGCGGCGGAGATGTCCATCCGCATCAACCGCACGCTGGGCATCTGGGCGACCCTGCCCGACGAAGGGCTGGAGGACCGGCTCGCCGACCTCTGCGGCGAGCGGCCGAGCGCCGAGACCCGGACCATCGCCCGGCGTCTGTTCGCCCAGGTGGTGGATTGCCCGGGCGGCATGAAGATCCAGACCATCCACGCCTTCTGCCAGTCGCTGCTGCGCCGCTTCCCGCTGGAGGCCGGGCTCGCCCCGCATTTCGAGGTGATGGACGAGCGCACCGCCGCCGGCCTGCTGACCGAGGCGCGGGACGAGGTGCTGCACGCCGGCCGCGCCGCGCCCGACAGCCCGCTCGGCAAGGCGATGGCCCGCCTGACCGCCGACCTGAACGCCGAGGAGTTCGCCGACATCCTGGCCGAACTGGCCAGCGAGCGCGGACGAATCCAGCGCCTGCTCGAGAGTTTCCACGGGCTGGACGGCGTGGTGGACGCGGTCCACGAGGCGCTGGGCGTGCCGCCCGGCATCACCGAGGCCACCATCCTGCGCGAGGCCTGCGCCGACGACGCCTTCGACGTTCCGGGGCTGCGCGACGCCTGCCGCGCGCTGTCCACCGGCAGCAAGACCGACGAGGAGCGCGGAGTCGGCATCCAGGGCTGGCTCGACGCCGCGGACAGCCGGATGCGCGCCTTCCAGATCTACGCCCGCCATTTCCTGACGGCGGAGGGCGGCGCGCGCAAGACCCTGATCACCAAGAAGCCGGCCACATCCTTCCCCGCCGCTCTGACGGCGCTGGAACGTGAGGCCGAGAGGCTCGTTTCGCTGATGAAACGGGTTCGCTCGGCCGGAGTCGCCGCCTCCACCACCGCCCTGCTGACCCTGGCCGAGTCGCTTCTGAGCGCCTACGAGGCGAAGAAGAAGGCCAAGGCGCTGCTCGACTACGATGACCTGATCCTGTCGGCCAACGCCCTGCTGCGCGGCAAGGACGGCGTGCCCGCCGTGCCCTGGGTGCTGTTCAAGCTGGACGGCGGGCTGGACCACATCCTGATCGACGAGGCGCAGGACACCAACCCGGAGCAGTGGCAGGTCGTCGGCTCCATCGCCGAGGAGTTCTTCGCCGGGCTCAGCGCCCGTGACGGGGGCGAAACGACCCGCACCGTCTTCGCGGTGGGCGACGAGAAGCAGTCGATTTTCAGCTTCCAGCGCGCCGACCCCGCCGAATTCGCCCGGATGCGCCGCCATTTCCAGACCCGCGCCAAGGCCGCCGAGCGCGACTGGCACGCGGTGGCGCTGGACATCTCCTTCCGCTCCACCGCCACCGTGCTGCAGACCGTGGACGCGGTGTTCCGGCTGGACGGCGCCAAGGATG
>NZ_JAUQTX010000484.1:0-1614 GCF_059803775.1 Azospirillum sp. UFLA03-27
CGGGTGTAGCTCAGTTGGTTAGAGCGCCGGCCTGTCACGCCGGAGGCCGCGGGTTCAAGTCCCGTCACTCGCGCCACCTTCCCTCATCGGTGGCTTTCTCCTCTCCCCTCCTCTTTCCACCGGTCATCGCATCACGGTGACCGTGGCAGCCTCAGTCCGGCTGATCACCACCTCGTCGCCGGGCTTCACCGTTTCCAGCCCCTGCACGTCCGGCGGCACCGGAACCGTGCGCGTGCGCCCCTGCGGCCCGCGCAGCGTGACCATCCGCCGGTTGAGGTCGATGGCCTCGACGACCTCCGTCACCTGGGTGGTGGTGATCGCCGACGCGCGCGGCATCTCGCCGACCGCGGCGCGGTCCGTGCTGCTCCGCTGAATGGCGCCCGGCCCGCCGCCCGGCGGCTGGGTGACGATGTTGGTCAGGCGGGAATACTCGATCTGCACGGTGTCGCCCACCTTGATGCGATCGAAGTTCCGCACCCCGCTTCCGGCGGTCACCGCCTCTTCCCGCCCGTCCTGGAATTGCAGGATCACCGTCCGCGCCGCCTTGTCGACGCCGCGGACCTTGGCGGTGGAGCGGACATTCTCGACCATGGACAGCCGCGGCGTCGGCTCGACGCTCGCCGGAGCCATGGCGGCGGACGGCGGCGCGGTCTCGGACGCCGGCGCGCAGCCGGCGAGGACCGCGCCGGTCAGGACCACCGCCAGGACGGCGCGGGTCTGGTTCTTCATGGGATCGCCTCCACCTCTTCTGGGACCGGCTTCCGGGCCTCTGGCCGGTTCGCCTGGGGCCGGTTCGCTCTGGTCCGGTTCGGGCGCTGGAACGGCGCGGTCTTGCGGTTGTTCCGCTCGCCGGCCCTGCTGGCGGGTGCAACTTACCGTAAGTTCGCCCCCTCGATCCGTCCGGCGGATGGACGCGCTCACCCGAAAGGGTCAGAACTTGAACACCGCTTCCATCCCGACGAAGTGGATCGTCTTCGCCGGGCCGGTGTCTTGAAGAAAGGAACCGGGTCGGAACAGGGAGTAGGACAGCAGCCCCTCGACCGTGCGCCCGGCGGCGTAGGACAGCACAAGCTCCCCCTGCGTGCCGATGTGGCGCGACCGCGAGTCGGCGCCGGCGCGGAGCAGGTTCCCGGACAGGTCGTAGACGCCGTCCTCCAGGCTCATCCGCCAATAGGCGATGGCCGAGGCGGACAGGCTGAACTCGTCCGACAGCGCCAGATCCACGGAAGGATGCAGGTTCATCAGGTTCAGCGGCCCGACCGGGGTCAGCTCCCCGAAATACTTGGCGCGGGGGAACAGGGGGTTGAAGGTGCCCAGCCGCCCGTCGCCGGGATCGCGGTCGCCGCTGGCGATGTTGGCCTTCAGCCCGAGCCGCGGGCGCAGCGGCAGGCCATCCCAGCGGTGTCCGGTGTCGCTGGCGACCGACCATGCGGCGATGGTCTCACCGTCAACGCGGCCGGTCTGGAGCATGGCCTCCCAGTTCCAGTCCCAGCCATCGGCCTTTCCGAACAGGCGGGTGCCCAGCGTATGCCGCTCCTCCCGCCCCTGCCCGCCCGCGAAGGACGCCGCCCGGTTTCCGTAGCCGATGGTGTAGGCGCGGTGGGGTTTACCCAA
>NZ_JAUQTX010000485.1:0-1495 GCF_059803775.1 Azospirillum sp. UFLA03-27
GCGTATAATCGTCGGCAGCGTCAGATGTGTATAAGAGACAGCTCTATGGCGGGGCGGGCGACGACACGCTGCTGGGGGGCGGCAACGAGGACCTTCTGGACGGCGGCAGCGGCGATGACCACATCATCGCGGGAACCGGCAACGACAGCATCCGCGGCGGTGCCGGCAGCGACTGGATCGACTCTGGAGAGAACGACGACACCATCGACGCGGGCAGCGGAAACGACCTCGTCCTTGCGGGCGGCGGCGCGGACCGCATCACCGTGGGCGATGGCGACGACACGGTCTATGGCGACGGCGGCGGCGACCATGTGGACGGCGGCGACGGCAACGACGTTCTGTATGGCGGCGAGGGCGACGACACGCTGCTGGGCGGCGCCGGGAACGACCGGCTGGGCGAGGGCGGCTCCTACTGGAGCAACGACCACTACGACGGTGGGGATGGCGACGACACGCTGGAGGGCGGCTTCGGCAGCGACACGCTGATCGGAGGGGCGGGCAACGACAGCCTCAGCGTCGGCGACGACTACAACGGCGACCTTCTGGACGGCGGGGACGGCGACGACACCCTGATCGGCGGAATGGGCGACGACACGCTGATCGGCGGCGACGGCGACGACGTGCTGTCCGGCGGCGGCGGGCACAACGTCCTGATCGGTAGCGACGGCATCGACACCGTCGATTTCGGGGCGGGCTCCGGCCCCATCGCCGTGGACCTCTCCAACGGGGGCGTGCAGCACGGCGGCTGGATGAGCGGCAGCCTGTCCGGGATCGAGAATGTCCGGGGCGGAGCGGGCAACGACACGCTGATCGGCGACGCGGGCGACAACCAGTTCTCCGGCGGGGCCGGCGACGACAGCCTGGACGGAGCCGCCGGGAACGACAGCCTGGAGGGCGGCACCGGTGCCGACACGCTGATCGGCGGCGAGGGCACCGACACCGTCGCCTACAGCGGATCGGCCAGCGGCGTCACGGTCGATCTGGCCGCGGGCACCGGGTCCGGCGGCGACGCCGAGGGCGACCGGATCAGCGGGGTCGAGGACATCATCGGCTCCAGCCACGACGACCGCCTGACCGGCGACGGCGGCGCCAACCGCATCGACGGTGATGCTGGCGACGACACGCTGGCCGGCGGGGCCGGGGCCGACACGCTGATCGGTGGCGAGGGCACCGACACCGCGGACTATTCGGCCTCTCCGGAGGCGGTGACCGTCGATCTCGACGCCGGAACGGGCCATGGCGGCGATGCGGAGGGGGATATCCTCACCGGCATCGAGAATGTCATCGGCTCCGCCTTCGGCGACCGTCTGACCGGCAACGGCGGCGGCAACCGGCTCGACGGCGGCGCCGGCGACGACACTCTGGCCGGCGGCGCCGGGGCGGACACGCTGGTCGGCGGCGAGGGCACCGACACCGCGGATTATTCGGCCTCGGCGGCGGCGGTCACCGTCAACCCTGTCTCTTATACACATCTCCGAGCCCACGAGACTATAAC
>NZ_JAUQTX010000486.1:0-1511 GCF_059803775.1 Azospirillum sp. UFLA03-27
GCCACGGCCACACCGGTCACCGGCACGCTGAGCCTCAACGCCAACGGCGCCAACCCCGTCTCGGCCACCGCCACCGACGCGGCGGGCAACGTCTCAGCCCCCAGCACGCAGTCGCTGACCGTCGACACCACCCCGCCGACGGCCACCGTGCTGTTCGAGGACGACAGCATCGACGCCATCGAGCAGTCCAGCGCCGCCTTCACCATCAGCGGCGGCGAGGCCGGGACCAGCTTCACCTGGACGATCACCTCGACCGGCGGCGGCCAGGTCACCGGCAGCGGCGTGATGAGCGGTCCGACCATGCGGGTGACCGGGCTGGACCTCTCCGGCCTGGGCGACGGCACGCTCACCCTGACCCTCGGCCTGACCGACCCGGCGGGCAACGCCTCGCCGCCCTTCACCGCGGCGACGCAGAAGCTCACCGCCACCGCGGAGAAGCCCGCCCCGGTCGCCCCGCCGCCGACGGCCACCGTGGACGGTGCCACCGTCAACGGCTCGATCATCACCGGCAGCGACGGCAAGCGCGTCACCACCGTGACCATCGCGGCGACCAACAGCAACCGCGTGGAAGACACCAGCACCGCCAACGCCGACCTCGCCGACGTGCCGGTGGTGCGCGAGCAGGTGGTCGACCGGCAGACCGGTGCGGTGTCCACCGTCACCAGCCTGACGGTCAGCGTCTCCAACGGCGTGGCCGTCACCACCAGCGGCAGCGCCGAGCGGCAGACCGCCGCGGAGGCGCAGACCGGGCTGATCGCCGCCATCGAGGCGCGCACCGACGCCGGCACGGCCTCGCGCGGCAACCTGACCGGCGGCGGCGACGGCTTCCTCTCGGTGCTCTCCGCCCAGGCCCAGCTCCTGGTGCGTGCCATCGACTTCAGCACGCCGGGTGCGACCGCCGGCCAGGCGGTGCAGACCAAGGTGACCGGCAACACGCTGGGCGGCACCGGGGTCGCCAGCACGGCGCCGACCGCGGTGGTGCTCAACACCTCGGCGGCGGCGGGTCCGGTGACCATCCAGCTCGACAACGTCGAATTCGCGGCGGTGGTCGGCAACGCCACGCTGGTCGGCGGCGACGGCGAGCAGATCGTCTACGGCGACGATCACCAGCAGTACATGTACCTGGGGGCCGGCGACGACATCCTGCACGGCGGCGGCGGCAACGACACGATCGCCAGCGCCGGCGGCAACGACACGCTGTACGGCGACGACGGCGACGACGTGGTGATGGGCGGCGAGGGCGACGACTGGCTGTTCGGCGGCGAGGGCAACGACCTGGTCGGCGGCGGCGTCGGCAACGACGCGCTGTTCGGCGGGACGGGCCACGACATCCTGTTCGGCGAGGACGGCGACGACACGCTGACCGGCGAGGAGGGCGAGGACACGCTGTCCGGCGGGGCGGGCAACGACCTGCTGTTCGGCGGGGCTGGCAACGACTTCCTGATCGGCGACGCGGGCGACGACACGATCCTGTCTCTTATACACATCTGACGCTGCCGACGATTATACGC
>NZ_JAUQTX010000487.1:0-1504 GCF_059803775.1 Azospirillum sp. UFLA03-27
GCCCCACCCTGTCCCGCTCCGGCCTGCCCCGCTCCGGCTTGTCCGCCGCCATCCTGCTCTTCCCGGCGGCCTTGCTTCTGACCGGTTGCGGCGTGGTGGTCGCCACCGTGGACACGGCGGCCAGCGTCGCCGGGTCCGCGGTCAGCGTCGCGGGCGACGTGGTGTCGGCCACGGCCCATGTGGCGACCGCGCCCTTCCGCGGCGGCGACGAGAAAAAGGACGAATAACACTCAGCGCCGGACGCTCAACGCCGGAACAGGCGGCGCCACCAGGGGCTCTGCCGCCGCGCCAACTCGGTCACCAGAATACGGCACTGGTCGCGCATCGCCTCGTAAGCGGCGACCTCGGCCTCGCGGTCGCGGCGCAGGCCGTCCAGCGTGCCGGTCAGCCGCTCCAGCCGCTTCTCCAGCTCCGCGCCGGTCCGTCGTTCCTGCTCCAGCGCCGCCTGCGCCTCTTCGCTGCGGCGCTCCGCCGACTCGATGCGCTGGCGGAAGCCGCGTTCCCGCGCCTCCGTGTCGGCGATCAGCCGTTCCACGAGGTCACCGATGCGTTTGCGCTCGGCCTCGCGGTCGGCCTGGAGACGGTCCAGCGCCACCGCGTGGGACAGGCGCAGGGCGGCGATCTCCGCGTTCACCGCGGACAGGCGGTCCTCCGCGTCCTGAAGCGCGCGGGCCATGCCCTGCTCGCGCGCCGAGGTCTCGGCGATCAGCGTCTCGACGAGCTGGTTGATGCGGTCGCGCTCGGCCTCGCGGTCGTCCTGGAGGGTCCCGACCTCCCCGGAACGCGCCCGCTCCACCTGCCCGATGGCCTCGCGCCAGCGTTCGCGTTCTGAGGCGTGCTCGGCGATCACCCGCAGCCGCTCCGCCCGTTCGCTGTCTGCCGCAGCCTCCGCCTTGGCGATCTGTTCGCCCAACGTAGCGACCTGATCCCCATAGACGCGCAGGAGTTGCGTGGTTTCCTCCGACGGCGCCTTCGCCGCGCGCTGACGGGTGGTCCGCTTGGCCGGCACCGCGGGCGGAGGCGTCGTATCCTCGGCGTTGGAGAGCGGCATCATCTCGGTCATCGCGGCTTATCCTGACAGTCGGGCCTGCATCGCCACAGTAGCGCGTCCCGCGCCCTGCGCACAGGAACCTTTTTTCCATAGGCCGGGGCCGGGAGACGGTCCGGTACATAGACTGCCGAGAATTCATCTCGCATTTTCACGAATTTCGTCGGCAAATTTTCCAAAATCAGGTCTGTTAACAGGTTTTAAAACCGCTTTAACGCCGACTCCTGCCTCTCGCCAAGGTATTAACACCAACGATTGACAGTACGGATTTCGATTGGTTTTTTGAATGATGTTTGCAGGCGCGAAAAAGACTTTTCCTAAAAAGCAAAACAATCGCCCTGGTCGATCCGATGCTGCGGAGAACCCCATGCGTGCTGTTCTGGTTGAACCGAACCCCCTGATCGCCGACGCGCTCGGCCGTCAGCTCGGCATGGGGAAGATCCGCTACGACCGCCA
>NZ_JAUQTX010000488.1:0-1471 GCF_059803775.1 Azospirillum sp. UFLA03-27
GTTATAGTCTCGTGGGCTCGGAGATGTGTATAAGAGACAGGTCATGGGCATCCTGGCGCTGGCCCCGCCGCGCTGGCTGGCCCTGCCGGTCCTGCTCGGCGCCGGTGCGGCCTGGATCGCCGTGCTGACGACGCTGAGCGCCACCACCCAGGCCATCCTGCCCAACTGGGTGCGCGGGCGTGGGCTGGCGCTGTACCTGACCGTGTTCAACGGCGCTTTGACGGCGGGCAGCCTCGGCTGGGGCGCGCTGGCCGACGCCATCGGCGTGCCGGCCACCCTGTGGGTCAGCGCCGCCGGCCTGCTCGCCGTCGCGATCCTGTCCCGCGCGGTGCCGCTGCCGGAGGGCGAGGCCGACCTGACCCCGTCCAACCACTGGCCGGAGCCGCTGACCGCCGAGCCGGTGCGCAACGACCGTGGCCCGGTGCTCATCACCATCGAGTATCGGGTGGCCGCCGCCGACCAGCAGGCCTTCCACGCCGCGCTCCGTCGCCTGTCGGAGGCGCGGCGGCGGGACGGCGCCTACGCCTGGGGCGTCAGCCAGGACTCCGGCGATCCGGAGCGGGTGCTGGAGTGGTTCTTCGTCGAATCCTGGGCGGAGCACCAGCGCCAGCACCGCCGGGTGTCCAACGCCGACGCGGACGTGCAGAAGGAGGCGCTGGCCTTCCACCGCGGCGACGGGCCGCCGCGGGTGTCGCATTTCCTGGCGCTGGAGCACCACGCGGGGCGGTCCTCGTGAGGCGGTGGCGCGGGGCGCTGGCCGCGGTAGTGCTTACGGCTCTGCTGCTCCAGTCCGCCCCGGTCCTCTCGGAGACGCCCCCGCCGCTGACCAACAGCCGTTACGACGAGGATTACCGCTACCTCCTCGACCCGGCGGCGGGGAGTGGCGCCTTCTGGGAGCGGTTCAAGGCGATCCCGCTCACCCCCGGCGGCACGGTTTCCCTGTCCACCGGTCTGGAGGCGCGGCTGCGCGGCGAGGCGGTGCGCAACAGCGGGTGGGGGCAGGACGAGCCGAGGAACGACGCCTACGGCCTGTGGCGCCTGCTGCCCTACGCAGATTTGCGCGCCGGGCCGGCCCTGCGGGTCTTCGGGCAGTTGATCATGGCCGGCTCGGCGGGCAAGCTCGGGCCGGAGGGGGCGCCGGACGTGGACCGCGCCGACCTGCTGCAGGGCTTCGCCGACCTCTCCGTCCCGTTGGGGGGCGCGCAGGGGACGCTGCGGGCGGGGCGCCAGATGCTCGCCTACGGGTCGGAGCGGCTGATCAGCCTGCGCTACGGCGCCAACGTGCCGCGCGCCTTCGACGCGGTGACGGGCATCGTGCAATCCGGCCCCTGGCGGGTGGACGGCTTTTTCGGCCGCCCGGTCCGCGCGGCGCCCGACCTGTTCGACGACCGGCGCGATGGCGGGCGCTCCGCCTGGGGGCTGTACGCCACGCGCGGTGCGGGGGCTGTCTCTTATACACATCTGACGCTGC
>NZ_JAUQTX010000489.1:0-1462 GCF_059803775.1 Azospirillum sp. UFLA03-27
CTCGGCATGCTCTATGTCGGCTCGGCCATCGGCGGCATCGGCGTCGGCTGCGTCTACGCCACCTGCGTCAACAGCGCGATCAAGTGGTTTCCGGACAAGCGCGGCCTCGCCGTCGGCCTGACCGCGGGCGGCTACGGTGCCGGTTCGGCCCTGACCATCCTGCCGATCGCCAACATGATCCATTCCTCCGGTTATCAGGCGACCTTCTTCTGGTTCGGCCTGCTGCAGGGTGCGATCATCATCGCCGCCGCCTTCTTCCTGCGCGCCCCGCAGAAGGATCAGGTCAAGGCCTCGACCAAGGTCCTGCAGTCCCGCCGTGACTACACGCTCAAGGAAGCGCTGCAGACGCCGGTCTTCTGGGTCATGATGGTCATGTTCATCTGCACCGTCTCGGGCGGTCTGATGGCGGTGGCCCAGCTCGGCGTGATCGCCCACGATCTGGGCGTGAAGGAAGCCCCGATCAGCCTGTTCGGCATCACCATGGCGGCACTGCCCTTCGCGCTGATGCTCGACCGCGTGATGAACGGCATCTCCCGTCCGCTGTTCGGCTTCATCTCCGACCACATCGGCCGTGAAGCGACGATGTTCATCGCCTTCACCTTCGAAGGCATCGGCATCCTGATGCTCAGCCGCTTCGGCCACGACCCGATCATGTTCCTGATCCTGTCGGGCATGGTGTTCCTGGCCTGGGGCGAAGTGTACAGCCTGTTCAGCGCCACCTCGGCGGACACCTTCGGCACCAAGCACGCGGCGAAGATCTACGGCGTGCTGTACTGCGCCAAGGGCGTCGCGGCGCTGCTGGTCCCGCTGGGCAACCTGCTGATGGAAGCCACCGGCACCTGGGCGACCGTGCTCTACATCTGTGCCACCATGGACCTCATCGCGGCCTTCTGCGCCATCGCGGTCCTGCGGCCAATGCTGCGCCGGCACCATGCCCGCAACGCCGAACTCGCCGCCCAGCAGGGCACGGGTCCGGTCACCGCGGCAGCCAGCCCGTAACCTCCGCTCCGGCGGACCGACCGAAAGGGGGCCACGCGCGTGGCCCCCTTTTCGGCGTTCCGGACGGCCTTGCGAAACGGGACGGGAGGGTGAAGCATGTCGGCGGAGGGGGCATGGACAATCGACGGCGGGGGCAGGGTATGGCAAAGGACGACAGCAGTTTCCGGCTGGTGGTCGCTTGCTCGCTGGGCGGGGTGGCGGTCAGCGTGGCCCTCGGCTCGCTGCTGTTGTCGCGCTGGGCGCCCCGGACGGAGAACACGGTGGTCGAACGGGCGATCCACAACATGGACCGGGAGACCTGCGAGCGGGTGCTGCACTCCTTCACGCAGCCGCAGCCGGTGGGCACCCGTGTGCTGTGGCTGTGGGCGGAGGAATCGACGCCGGGCGTCTTCACCGGAGCGCCCTGGACGTCGCGTGTGACCGGGCCGGGCGTGCAGACGGCGGCGGCCGGGGCGGCTGGAGG
>NZ_JAUQTX010000048.1:0-33145 GCF_059803775.1 Azospirillum sp. UFLA03-27
GTCACCGACGTGGCGCAGCACTACCATCTGCCGCTGAAGTTCACCCCCTGGGGCTATTCCCTGTTCCGCGGGGCATAAGTTAGCGGAGCTGGCGCGACAGGCCGGCGACCCGCTCCATCACCACCATCGCCAGGACGGTGACGGCGATCAGCACGCCGGACACCGCCGCGGCGCGGACGTCCAGGCTGTTCTCCAGGATCTGCCACATGCGGATGGGCAGCACCTCGTTGCGGGCGTCGGCCATGAACAGCGACACCGGAATGTTGTCGAAGCTCGACATGAAGGCGATGAAGGCCCCGGCGCCGATGCCGTTGCGGATGGTCGGCAGCGTCACCCGGCGGAAGGTGTAGAGACGCCCGGCCCCGAGGCTCTCGGAGCTTTCCAGGAGCGCGGGGTCGAGCTGGGCGAGGCTCGCCAGCGTGGTGCGCAGGACGTAGGGCACGCTGACCACGATGTGGCCGATGGCCAGCGTCAGGAAGGACAGTTCCACCCCCGCCGTGCTGAAGAACACCAGCGAGGCGAGGCCGAAGGCCAGCGCCGGCAGGACCAGCGGCGACATGAACAGCGCGTCCAGCCCGCGCGCCCAGGCGCGGCGGCTGCGCCCGATGGCGAGCGCGGCGGTGGTGCCCAGCACCACCGACACGGCGGTCACCACGGCGCCCAGCTTCAGGCTGACCAGCGCGGCGTCCTGGAGCTGCCACGCGTCGATCAGCGAGGCGTACCAGCGCAGGCTGTAGGACGGCGGCGGGAACTTCAGCGAATAGCCGTCGGTGAAGGAGGTGACGAGCACCACCAGCGTCGGCGCCGCCAGCAGCAGCAGCGCCGCGCCGGCGAGCGTGCCCATGACGAGGCCGAAGGAGGCGCTTCCCAGGGTCGGGCGCTGCATGTCAGGCATGGACGTACCCCTTGCTGGCGCGGCCCAGCAGGTTGAACAGCATCACGACACCCAGCACCGACACCATGAAGACGATGGAGATGGCGGCGGCGAAGGGCCAGTTGTGGAGCGTGATGGTCTGTTGATAGATGTATTGCGGCATGAACAGCATCTGCCCGCCGCCGACCAGCGACTGGGTGATGAAGGCGGTGACGGCGGCGGCGTAGGTCAGCAGGCACCCCGCGACGATCCCCGGCAGGCTCAGCGGCAGCGTCACCTTGAGGAAGCCCCGCCACGGCCCGGCGCCCAACGCCGCCGAGGCGTCGAGCAGGTTGGGGTCGAGCCGCGACAGGGTGGTGATGAGCGGCAGCACCATCAGCGGCATCTGCACCTGCACCAGGGCGGCGACCAAACCGCCTTCGGTGTAGAGCAGGCGCAGCGGCGTTTCCGCCAGACCCAGCGACAGCAGCAGATTGTTGACGATGCCGTCCCGCCCCAGGATGACGATCCACGCAAAGGTGCGGACCACGACCGAGGTCAGCAGCGGCAGGATGATGACGAGGATCAGCGCCGACTGCATCCGCGGCCCGCTGCGGGTGTAGAGCCAGGCCAGCGGATAGCCGAACAGCAGCGTCAGCGCTGTGACCTTCACCCCCAGCAGCAGCGTGCTGCCGAGCACGGCCAGATTGAAGGTGTCGCCGAAGAAGCGGATGTACTGGTCCAGCCCGAACCGCGTCATCTCCGCGTCGGCGTAGAGGCTGACGGCGACCAGCAGGAGCAGCGGCGTCACGAAGAACACCGCGAAGAAGGCGGCCAGCGGCAGCGCCAGCGTCCATTCCCGCCCGATGCGGGGCCGTGCGGCGGTCGCGGGTCCGGCGAGGTCGGGGGCGGTGATGGCGGTCATGGGGGGGAGTCCTGTGGCAATCGCATTCTTGGTCCCCTCTCCCCTCCGGGGAGAGGGTTAGGGTGAGGGGGTTGCGCATGGCGGTGCGTCCGGCAAAGGCGCGACCCCCTCACCGGCCCTGCGGGCCACCCTCTCCCCAGAGGGGAGAGGGCTAAGATTGGCCATTAGGGTAAGGGGGGGCCGTCTCCCGCACTTACACCTTGATCTCCTTGTTGAAGCGCTCGATCCAGCCGGCGCGGTTCTGGTTGATCACCGACCAGTCGTGGAACACGAAGGACGCCTTCAGCTCCTCCTGGTCCTTGGCGATCATGCGGGCGATGTCGCCGTCCATCTGCACCTTTGAATTCGTCGGGATGACGTAGAAGGGCGCCTGCATCAGCTTGGTCTGGACCTCCGGAGCCATTGCGGATTCGATCAGCGCCGCCGCCAGCTTGGCGTTGGGCGAGTTCTTGGTGATGTGGGCGGTGGTCAGGAAGGCGATGGTGCCGGTCTTCGGCTTGGCGAACTCCACCGGCACGCCGCGGGCGCGCAGGATCTGGATGGCGTTGAAGTTGCCCGGGGAGATGTCGATCTGGCCCTGCTGGAACAGGGTGGCGAGCGCGCCGGGGTTGGGGGCCACGGCGCCGAGGTTCGGCTGAAGCTCCTTCAGAGCGGCGAAGGCCGGCTCGATGTCGTTCTCGCTGCCGCCGCGGGTCTTCGCCAGCTCGACCATGAAGGCGGTGCCGAGCGTCGAGTTCATGTTGGTGATGCCGACGCGGCCCTTGTATTCGGGCTTCCACAGGTCGTCCCAGCTCGTCGGCGGGGTCTTGACCTTCTCCGGGTTGTAGGTGATGCCGACCGCCTGGAAGAAGATGCCCGGCCCTTCGGGCAACTGGGCCACCGGCAGCAGATCCTGGTAGTTCTTGCTGTCCGCGACGGGGAAGGGGGCGGCCAGGTCCTGGCCGATCACCGACAGGCGCGGGCCTGGGTCCATCAGCATCACGTCGATCGGCGGGTTGGCCTTGGCGGCGGACACCTTGGCGATCATGTCCACCGACAGCATCGGGTCCAGCGCGATGTCGGCGTTGCCCGTGGCCTTGCGGAAATGCGGGACGATGACGTCGCGGTGGGCTTCCTCCCAGCTTCCGGTGAAGGTGGCGAACACCAGCTTGCGCGCCTGCGCCCAGCTCATGCCGGGGAACAGGGACATGGCGCCGAGCGTGAGGCCGGCGGCGAGGATCTGGCGGCGGTCGAGGGTCATCGGCAGGCACTCCAGGGGGAGGAGGAGAGAAGGGGGAGGGGCGGACTCAGGCGCCCGCGGGAACCGCGAAGGCGCGGCAGGTCTGGTGGGAGACGGGTTGCAGCCGGACCGGCGTGCCGGGCGCGCGCAGAGCGGCGCCGGCCACGCGCGGTTCGGTCACCTTCACCTGCCCGCCGTCGGCGGTGCGCACCTCGTAGACGACCACGGGGCCGAGCGGCAGGGCGAGGTCAACGGTGCCGGCGATCTGCTGGGGCGCCGCCTCGGCGGCGAGCCGCAGATTCTCCGGTCGCACGCAGAGGATGGCCGGGTCGCCGGCGGCCAGCGCGGCGTCGGGGGTGACGGCGGTCAGAACGGTGCCGGCCTCCAGCGCCACCTCGGCGACGCTGCCGGAGGCGCGGACGACACGGCCCCGCAACTGGTTGGCGCTGCCGACGAAGCCGTTGACGAACAGGGTTCCGGGGCGGTCGTAGACGTCTTCCGGCGTGCCGAACTGCTCCAGCTTGCCCCGGCTCAGCACGGCGATGCGGTCGGCCATGCTCAGCGCCTCCTCCTGGTCGTGGGTGACCATGATGGTGGTGATGCCGAAACGGCGCTGGAGCTGCTTGATCTCGATCTGCATGTCCAGCCGCAGATTCTTGTCGAGCGCCGCGAAGGGCTCGTCGAGCAGCAGGATGCTCGGCTGGATCGCCAGGGCGCGGGCCAGCGCCACGCGCTGTTGCTGTCCGCCGGACAACTGCTTGGGGAAGCGGTCGCGCATGGCGTCCAGCTTCACCAGACCCAGCATCGCCTCCACCCGCGCCCGTACGGCGTCGCGGGCGGCACCCCGCGCCTCCAGCCCGTAGGCGACGTTCTGCGCCACGGTCATGTGCGGGAACAGCGCGTAGTTCTGGAACACGATGCCGACGCCACGCCCGGCGGGCGGCAGGCTGTCGACCACCCGGTCGCCGATGACAACGCGGCCCAACGTCTGCGCCTGGAAACCGGCGAGGATGCGCAGCAGCGTGGTCTTGCCGCAGCCGGACGGCCCCAGCAGGGCCACCAGCTCGCCCGCCTTGATCTCCAGCGTCACGTTGTCCACGGCGGTGGAGGCGCCGAAGCGGTGGGTAATGCCGTCCAGTGTCACCGCGACGCCCGCCGGCGTGGCGGGGTCCTCCGCGGCGGGCGGCGGAGACGGGTGGTGGTGCGAACGGGCGGATTGGAGTGCGGCCATGGGGCGTGTCCTGGTAGGGCGCACCGGTGGAAACCCCCGGTGGCGCGTCGCAGGACAGAGGGAAGGCAACCCGCGTGCCACTCCCATGGGTTCAAGGGCGCTCCGGCCCCGAACCCTCGCATACTCTGGTGTTCACCCCATGGTCATCGTTCGGGCGCGGCGCGAAGCTGGGCAGATTGCCCGTTGAATATGCCTAAAAATTAATCGCCGCTTTGGGCCGCTTCCGTCAGTCGGCCCAGCGCGGCGGCGGCAGGGAGCGGAACGCCTCGCGGAGCGCCTGGGACCAGCCGTCGCTGATCTCCTTAAAGCAGGGATCATCCTCGCCGATCCGCCGCTTCGTCTCCAGCTTCAGGGAATCGCGGCGGTAGGCGATCAGGTCGAGCGGAAGTCCGACCGTCAGGTTGGAGCGCAGCGTGCTGTCCATGGAAATCAGCACCAGCTTCATCCCTTCCTCGATCGGCGTGTTGTGATTCAGCGCCCGGTCAAGGATCGGTTTGCCGTACTTGTGCTCGCCGATCTGGAAGAAGGCGTTGTCGGCGGTCGCCTCGATGAAATTGCCGGCGGCGTAGACATGGAACAGCCGCACCCGGTCCCCGCGGATCTGGCCGCCCAGGATGATGGACAGGTCGAAATCCACCCGCTGCTCCTTCAGCGCGTGGCCGTCCCGCTTCCACACCTGACGGACGGCGGCGCCGACGAGCTGGGCGGCCTGGAACATGCCGTTCACGCTGCCGATGGTGCGGATCTCGCCGTCCAGTTCCACCCCTTCCTGGATCAGCGCGATCACCGACTGGGTGAGCGACAGGTTGCCGGCGGTCATCAGGGCGATCATGCGGTCGCCGGGCTCTTCGAAGACATGCATCTTGCTGAAGATGGAGATGTGGTCCACCCCCGCGTTGGTGCGCGTGTCCGACAGCATCACCAAGCCGTCCTCCAGATACAGGGCGACGCAGTAGGTCATGGTCCGTCCTCTCTCCTCCCAGCGGAATCCGGACCGCCCACATGAAAAGGGGCGGCCGGCCGGCCGCCCCAGTGTATGCCGAAAAAACCAGCACGCCGCAAACCCATCGCGGGAGGCGGGACATCATGTCCCGCCTCCCGCGATGCGCGGTCAGCGCTGCTGCCCGCCCTTCTCGTCCTGGTCGCGGTCCATGTCCTGCTGCTGCTGCCGGTTCGCCTGGTCCTGCCCCTGCTGCCGGTTTTTCGGATTGTCCTGGGTCTGCTGCCCCTGCTTCCGCTCGTTCTGGCTGCCCATCTGGCTCGGGTTCCGTTCGTCGGCCATAGTGTTTCCTCCGCTATGTCGGTTCCGATGCCCGGCGGGCATGACGTGAACCAAGACGGCGATGGTACGCGCGGCGATCGGCCGGTCCCTACGATGGCAGGCGGTCATGTTCCGATTCGCTTGGAACTTACGGTGTCCGGCGCAAGGTCATAGGCGAAAAAACATACTCCTCCGGCCGCCGTGCCCATTGACATCGTGCGGGTACGTATGGTCTATCTTTCGTAGCGCTGCGAACAGCGTCAGGCCGGAGTCTAGGGAGGACTCGGTAGTCCGTGAAAGCAAGGGCGCGCCGCACAAAAACAAAGGCGCGCACACAATGCGACACGCTGCATGCCTCAAGCCCTCGCACCCCCGCAGGGCTTTGATGGCAGCAGCGTGTTTCACTTTCAGGGGTTCGCTTTCCACCAGACATTGCAGAATTTTCTTGTTGCGACGCACAAAACTATAAGTGCTGGGCGCAAAGAAAAAGGCCGCCAGGATTGCTCCGGCGGCCTGAGTCTAGGGAGGAAACGCCCAAAAAGGCGTCAGTGAAACTATTATATTCCGCACCGCAGCATAATTCAAGCCTTAATCGAACGAATCATCCCGCGTCCATCGGCTCGGCTCCGGCCACCGCCTTTTTCCCCTGAACCGCCGCAGGGCGCAGAGCCTGGATGACCGCCACCGCGGTGCGGCGGCTGTGATCGGCCAGCAGGGCGCCGGCCTCTTCGGCGTCGCGGCGGCGGAACGCCTTCATGAACCCCTCATGCTCGTCCACCGACTCCTGCCAGCGGCCCGTGTCGTAGTTGGCGAGCGAGCGGGCGCGCAGGATCTTGGCGGCGAAGCCGGCGTAGGTCGCCTCCAGCGCCGGGTTGCGGGCCATGGCGACGATCTGGGTGTGGATCTGGCGGTTGGTCAGGAAGTAGGCCGCACGTTCCCCCGCGTCGTGCTGGGTGACGAGCTGGTCGTGCATCCGGTCGAGCTTCGCGAACTCCGCGTCGGAGCCGTTGCGGCAGGCGAGCGTCCCGGCCAGCCGTTCCAGCGCGTCCATCACCTCGAAGATCGCCCCGATCTCGCCGGGGTCCACCGGGGCGACAATGGCGCCGCGGTGCGGGCGAAGCTCCACCAGCCCTTCCGACGACAGGACCCGCAAGGCCTCGCGCAGCGGCGTGCGGGAGATTCCCAACTGCTCGCACAGTTGCACCTCCGGCACGCGGACGCCCGGCGGCAGCTCTCCGTCCAGGATCATCGCCCGCAGTTCCTCCACCGCGGAATGGTGCAGCGTCGCGCGGCGGATCGGCCGGGCCGGCGCCTTCATGGTCTTGATCCTATCCATCCTGACCCACCACCCCCGAAAGTGCTGCATACTTGGGCATGTATGCCGAAATGATGCGCTTTGCCCAAAATTCAGGCAAGCGCGCTTGCGCGTGGCCAGCCTCGGCCACTATGCTCTAAATGGCTGAAAACAGCCAATAAATTGGCGAATATAATATTGTATACAATTTGGCATGGGCCTTGCGAAAGGATGAGGGACGCAACCGCATCGGGAGCACTCCTTTCATGACGTTCCGGTCCCTCACCCTGACGACCGTCACCGCCGCCTTCCTCGCCCTCTCTGCCGCTGCCACCGCCCAGGCCGCCGACGCGGAGACGCTGAAGCTGGGCTTCGCCAAATGCGCCCATTGCCTGCCGATGGCGCTGACCCCGGAACTCGCCAAAGGTGTGGAGATCGAGGCGATCAACTTCAACTCCGGCAACGACGTGCTGACCGCGCTGGTGTCGAAGAGCATCGACATGGCCCAGGTCACCTACCTGCACTACATCACGGCGCTCGATAAGGGCTTCGACGTGGTGGCCGTGTCCGGTCAGGTGAACGGTGGGTCGGAGATCGTCGTCGGCAAGGGCATCGCCCTGAAGGCCGATGATTGGGACGGGCTGAAAAAGCTGATCGCCGAGCGCAAGGAGAAGGGCGAGCCGCTGCGCGTCGCGGCGTCGCGCGGCAACGCGCAGGACATCCACATGCGCGGCGCCCTCCAGAAGCACGGCATCAACGTCAACAAGGACGTGCAGTTCATCAACATCCCGAACCCGTCCGACCACGCCGCCGCCCTCCAGCGCGGCGAGGTGGACGTGATCTGCACGGTGGAACCCTTCGCCTCCCAGATCCGCCAGACCAGCGTCGGCACGCATTTCGCGCTGCCCTATGATCAGGCTGCCGGCAACCTGACCAACCTGATCGTCACCCGCTCCGACGTCATCAAGGATCACCCGAAGGCGGTCGAGGCCACCGTCGGCTCGGTCGTCGCCCTGGTCGACAAGCTGAAGTCCGACCAGACCGTGTGGGTCGACGTCATCAACAAATACACCGGCATGGACAAGGCCGTCGCCACCGAGGCGCTCAAGAACGCCTCCCCGGATTACGCCATCCACAAGGACAGCACGCTGGCCATCGCCACGATGATGCGCGAGCTGAAGTACATCTCCAACGACGTCACCGCCGCCGCGGAGAAGAACCTGGATTACACGTTCCTCGAAGCCGTTACCAAGAAGCCGAAGAGCGAGCTGGGCTTCTAAAGCGAACTTGCGTTCGCTTTAGATTTTTATCGCCTCATTCGCCGGCGGGCTCCGGTCGCATGTGCGACCGGGACCGCAGTCGCGGTCCAAGGAGGATGGCAATCCGCCTTGGGAGCGCCTTCCAATTCACGACTGCCTTTCGACGGGATAGGGAAAACCGGGCCATGACGGCATTGTCGAAATCCTGGGAGCGCGCCGTCGTTCCCCTCTTCATCCTTGCCGCCTGGGAGGTGTTCTCCCGGTCCGGATTCCTGCCGGCGGCCCTGCTGCCGGCCCCGTCGGTGGTTCTGCACACCTGGGGCGACTGGATCTTCGGCTTCGACGAGACCTCGCAGGGCAACACCGGCCGCTGGTTCGCCGATGCCCTGTCCAGCGCCACACGCGTCGCCGCCGGCTACGGCATCGCGGTGGTCAGCGGCGTGTTGCTGGGCATCGCCATCGGCTGGTGGCGCTGGGTCGAGCGGACGGTGGAGCCGACCATCCAGATGCTCCGCCCGGTGCCGCCGGTGTCGTGGATCCCGCTGGCGATCATCTGGTTCGGCATCGCCAACAAGCCGGCCATCTTCCTGGTCTTCCTCGGCGCCTTCTTCCCGATCCTGATGAACACCATCCACGGGGTGAAGACCGCCGACCGCAACCTGATCCGCGCCGCCTCGATGATGGGCGCCACGGAACAGCAGCTTCTGCGCCACGTCGTGTTCCCGGCGGCCCTCCCCAGCATCTTCGCCGGCCTGCGCATCGGCATCGGCGCCGCCTGGATGCTGACCGTGACGGCGGAGATGGTCGCGGTGAAGAGCGGCCTCGGCTACGTGCTGTGGGACAGCTACTACTTCCTGCGCTACGACCTCGTGCTCGCCGCCATGGCCAGCATCGGCCTGCTTGGCTACGCGACCGATGCGCTCATCAAAGTCCTGATGTCCGCCGCGCTGCACTGGCAGCACGGCTCCACGCTCCAGAGCCGGGAGGGCTGAGCGATGGCTTCCATCGAGCTTCAGAACATCACCAAGATCTTCCGCGACGCCAAGCGCAAGCGCGACCTGCTGGCCATCGACGACGTCAGCCTGTCGGTGGAGAAGAACGAATTCCTCTGCCTGCTCGGCTCGTCGGGCTGCGGCAAGTCCACCCTGCTGAACATGATCGCCGGCTTCGAGAAGCCGACCGAGGGCACCGTGACGGTGGGCGGCAAGCTGGTGGACGGCCCCGGCGCCGACCGCGGCATGGTCTTCCAGCAGGCCAACCTGATGCCCTGGCTGCCGGTGTGGGAGAACGTCGCCTTCCATCTGCGCCTTAAGGGCTGGCGCAAGGCCGACCGGCGCGACGCCGCCCAGGAATACATCGACATGGTCGGCCTGCGCGGCTTCGAGAACCATTTCCCGGCGGAGCTGTCGGGCGGCATGAGCCAGCGCGTCGGCATCGCCCGCGCCCTGCTGCTGAACCCGCAGGTTATCCTGATGGACGAGCCCTTCGCGGCGCTCGACGCCCAGACCAAGATGGACATGCAGGAGGAGCTGGTCGCCATCTGGCAGAAGCAGCGCTGCACCGTCGTCTTCGTTACCCACAGCGTGGACGAGGCGCTGGTGCTCGGCACCCGCGTCGCCGTGATGACCAGCCGTCCGGGCCGCATCCGCGAGCTGATCGCGCTCGACCTGCCGCGCCCGCGCGACACCACCGGCCCGCGCTTCAACGACCACAAACGCCACATCCTCAACCTGATCCGCGAGGAGGGCCTGCAGCAACGGCAGGCCGCCGTCGCGTGACCGACCGGCTCGACCTGCTGCTGACCGGCGTCACCGCCCTGACCGGAGAGGCGGTCGGCAGCGTCGTGGACGCTGCCGCCATCGGCATCCGCGACGGGCGCATTGTCCATCTCGCCCCGGAAGCGGAGGGACTGCCCGCCGCCGCCGAGGTCCGGCGCCTGCCGGGGCGGGTGGTCACGCCGGGCTTCGTCAACGCGCATCTGCATGCCGTCCTGGTGATGGTGCGCGGCGTGGCGGCCGATCTCGGCTTCGCCCCCTCCTACACGCCGGGCGTGCCCAAGGGCACCGACGCCACGCCGGAGGAGGCCCGCGCGCTGGCCCGGCTGGGCGCGGTGGAGGCCCTGCTGTCCGGCTCCACGCTGATCTGCGACCATTTCGTCCACGCCGACGCGACGCTGGACGCCATCGCCGACCTCGGCCTGCGCATCCATGCGAGCTGGCGCGTCCACGACGTGGATTTCGCCCGCGTGGCCCAGGGCCAATGGCGCTTCGACCCGGCCATCGGCAGCGACCTGCTGCTGCGCACGCTGGACCTGCACGACCGCTGGAACGGTGCCAACGACGGGCGCATCCGCGTGCAGATGGCCGCCCATGCGCCGGACACCTGCTCCCCCGCCTTCCTGCGCACCCTCGCCGACGAGGCCGCGAAGCGCTCCATGCATGTGAACACCCATCTGGCGCAGAGCCGGGTGGAGGTGGAGCGGGTGAAGGCGTCCACCGGCCTGACCCCGGCGGAACTGCTGGACGAGTGCGGGCTGCTGAACGACCGGCTGCTCGCCACCCACTGCCTCTATGTGGAGGACGCCGACATCGCCCGGCTCGCCCGCGCCGGGGCGCACGCGGTCCATGTGCCGAAATGCAACGCCGCCTCGGGCCGGCTCGCCCCGACGCCGAAGCTGAAGGAGGCCGGCGTCAATCTGGCGCTGTGCACCGACACGCAGCACGGCGACATGGTCGAGGCGATGCGCTGGGCGCTCGCCACCGCGCGCATCCAGCAGGGCGGGGTTACCGCCGCTTGGCAGCCCGCCGACGTCTTCCGCATGGCGACCTTGGGCGGCGCGCGGGCGGTCGGAATGGCCGACGAGATCGGCACGCTGGCCCTGGGCAAGAAGGCCGACCTCGTCGTCTTCGACACCCGCCGCCCGCATCTGCGCCCGCTGATGAACCCGCTCGGCACGCTCGTCCACACCGCGCAGGGGCGCGACGTGGAGATGGTGCTGGTCGACGGTGAAACCCTGGTCGAGGACGGGCGCCCCGTCCGCGCCGACCTGAACGAGATCTGCACCGAGGCCGACAAGGCCGCCCGCGCGCTGTGGGCGCGCGCCTGACCGAAAGAACCAAGACGATGAGCAACCGCGTCCTTCTGGGCATGCTGACCCCTTCCTCCAACACGGTGCTGGAGCCCATCACCTCCGCGATGCTGAGCGGCCTGCCGGAGGTGACCGCCCATTTCGGGCGCTTCACGGTGAAGGAGATTTCCCTTCGTGCCGCCGCGCTGGACCAGTTCACCGACGCGCCCTTCCTGGACGCCGCCCGGCTGCTGGCCGACGCCCGGCTGAACGTGATCGGCTGGAACGGCACCTCGGCCGGCTGGCTGGGCTTCGCGGCCGACGAGAAGCTCTGCGCCTCCATCGAGGCGGAAACGGGCATTCCCGCCTGCACCTCCATGCTCGCCCTGAACGAGATTTTGGAGACGACCGGGCGCAAACGCTTCGCCATCGTCAGTCCCTATCTGGACGAGATCCAGGAGAAGATGGTCGCCAACTACAACGCCGCCGGCTTCGAGGTGGTGGCGGAGCGGCACCTGAACGACCGCGGCAACTTTTCCTTCTCCGAAGTGACCGAGGAAACCATCGAGCGGATGTGCATGGAGGTTGCGGAGTCCAAGCCGGAGGCCATCGCCATCATCTGCACCAACATGCGCGGCGCCCCGGTGGCGGAGCGCATGGAGAAGGCGCTGGGCATCCCCGTCTACGACACGGTGTCCACGGTGGTGTGGAAGGCGCTGCGCATGACCGGCGTGGACACCCGCCGCGTCGAGGGCTGGGGCAGCCTGTTCCGCGAGCTGCACGGCTGAGGGCAGGGTTATTGCCCCCACCCTAACTCTCCCCCGCTTACGCAGGGGGAGGGAACCGTTCTCCCTCCCCTGCGAAGCTCTCGCACAAACCAACGGTTTGTGCTGACGCGGCAGGCGGACCCTCGGTCCGCCGAGAGCGGGGGAGGGCCGGGGTGGGGGCAAATGCGTCACGATGGGAGAAACGACGATGAACTTCGATCTGGTCATCCGCAACGGCACGGTCGCCACCGCGTCGGACGTGTTCAAGGCCGACGTCGGCGTGCGCGGCGGACGGATCGCCGCGCTCGGTGAGGGGCTGGCTGCCGGGCGGGAGGAGATCGACGCCGCCGGGCTGCTCGTCCTTCCGGGTGGGGTGGACGGTCACGTCCATTTCGACCAGCCGACCGGCGACGAATCCGTTATGGCCGATGATTTCCTGACCGGCACCCGCTCCGCGGCCTTCGGCGGCACCACGACGGTGCTGCCCTTCGCCTGCCAGGAGAAGGGCAAGACGCTGCGCGCTGCGGTGGACGACTATCACCGCCGCGCCGCCGGGAAGCCGCTGATCGACTATGCCTTCCATCTCATCGTCACCGACCCCACCGAGCAGGTGCTCGGCCAGGAGCTTCCGGCGTTGATCCGCGAGGGCTATACGTCCTTCAAGATCTACATGACCTACGACGCGCTGAAGCTGAACGACCGCCAGATCCTGGAGGTGCTGGACATCGCCCGCGCCGAGGGCGCCATGGTCATGATGCACGCGGAGAACGCCGACTGCATCGCCTGGCTGACCGAGAAGCTGGAGCGCGCCGGCCAGACCGCTCCTTACTTCCACGGCGTCTCCCGCCCCCGCGTGGCGGAGCGCGAGGCTACCCACCGCGCGATTTCCTTAGCGGAGTTGGTGGACGTGCCGATCCTGATCGTCCACGTCTCCGGCGCCGACGCGGTGGAGCAGATCCGCTGGGCGCAGGGCCGCGGCCTGCGCATCTACGCCGAGACCTGCCCGCAGTACCTGTTCCTGACCGCCGACGACCTCGGTGGTGAGGGGTTCGAGGGCGCCAAGTGCATCTGCTCGCCGCCGCCGCGCGACGCCGCGAACCAGAAAGTGATCTGGGACGGGCTGACCGGCGGCGCCTTCCAGGTCTTCTCCTCCGACCACGCGCCCTTCCGCTTCGACGGGCCGGGCGGCAAGAAGGTGCATGGCGAACAGGCGCCCTTCCGCTGCGTCCCCAACGGCATCCCCGGCGTCGAGACGCGCCTGCCGCTGCTCTTCTCCGAGGGCGTGATGAAGGGCCGGATGGAGCTGACCAAGTTCGTCGAGCTGACCGCCGCCAACCCGGCCCGCATGTACGGCCTGCACCCGCGCAAGGGCACCATCGCCGTGGGGGCGGACGCCGACATCGCCCTCTGGGACCCGTCCCGCAAAGTCACCATCACCAACGGAATCCTGCACCACAACGTGGACTACACGCCCTACGAGGGGATCGAGGTCACCGGCTGGCCGGTCGTCACGCTGTCCCGCGGGGAGGTGATCTGCCGCGACGGTGAATTGCTGGCAAAGCCGGGGCGCGGCGAATTCCTGCCCTGCGGCCTGCCCGCCCCGGCGCGGCCCAAGGGCTCGCCCGCACCGGTCCTGCCGTTCTAAACTCGGCCCGCCGCAACCGGAGACCCTGCCCGTGAGCACACCCGACCTGTTCCGCCTCAGCGCCGCCGAGATGGCGGAGGGCGTGCGCAACCGCCGCTTCCGGGCGCGCGACCTCGTGGCGGCGAGCCTGGAGCGCATCGCGGCGCTGGACGACGGGCTGAAGTCCTTCATCACCGTGGCCCCCGACGCCGCGCTCGCCGCCGCGGGGGAGGCCGACCAGCGGGTCGAGGCCGGGGCGCCGCTCGGCCCGCTGCACGGCGTGCCGGTGGGTGTCAAGGACCTGACGCTGACGGCGGGGTTGCGCACAACCTACGGCTCCACCCTCTACGCCGACCTGATCCCCGACACCGACGACCTCAGCGTCGCCCGGCTGAAGGCGGCGGGCGCCATCATCGTGGGCAAGACCAACACGCCGGAGTTCGGCTTCGGCGCCATCACTGGCAACGAGTTGTGCGGGCCGACCGCCAACCCCTACGACCTGGACAAGACCAGCGGCGGGTCGAGCGGCGGCAGCGCCGCCGCGGTGGCCGCCGGACTGGTGCCGCTGGCCCAGGGAACCGACTTCGGCGGCTCGGTGCGCACGCCGGCCAGCTTCTGCGGGGTGGTGGGGCTGCGCCCGACGCCGGGACGCATCCCCAGCCCGGGCCGCGCGCTGGCCTGGGACGGGCTGGCGACGCAGGGCTTCCTCGCCCGCGACGTGGCCGATGTGGCGCTGGCCCTGGCCGCGGTCAGCGGCCCGGACCCGCGCGACCCGACCTCGCTGCCCGTGCCGGAATGGACAGTGCCGGACCTCGACGCCCTCGACCCGATGTCGCTGCGGGTGGCCTGGAGCACGGACCTCGGCTCTGCCCTGATCGATCTTGGGCTTGCCGAGCGGTTCGAGGCGGTGATGCGTGGGCTGGAGGGCCGCTTCGGACAGTTCGTGGAGGCCACCCCCGATAGCCGGGAGGCTGGCGCCGCCTTCGGCACGCTGCGCGCCGCGCACATCTTCCATACCTACGGCCGGACGCTGGAGCAGGACGGCGACCGGCTGAGCCCGTCGGTCGCCTGGAACATCGCGCGGGGCAAGGGGCTGAGCGCCGCCGACTATCTGCGGGCGGAGGCCCAGCGCAGCGCGCTCTACCGCCGCTTCGCCGCCTTCTTCCGCGACCACGACATCCTGATGACGCTGAGCGCCAGCGTGCCGCCTTTCCCCAACGCCCAGGGCGAGGTGACGGAGATCAACGGTTTCCGCCTGTCCACCATCATCGACTATCTGGCGATCACCTACACGGTGTCGCTGATCGGTTTCCCCTGCCTGTCGATCCCCTGCGGCTGGACGGCCGACGGGCTGCCCATCGGCCTGCAACTGATCGCCCGCCCCTATGAGGAGGACCGGCTGATGCGCTGCGCCCGCTTCCTGGAGCGGGAGTTGGAATTCCGCCACCGCTGGCCCTCTCCCTAAAACCCTCCCCTGCGTTCGCGGGGGAGGGCCGGGGAGGGGACCGGCGTTGCCGGTCAGTGGACCGCGGCGCTGCGTCCGCCGCCGCCCGTCAGGGCGAAGCCCAGCGGCGGACGTTCCGGAGCCTTGAAGCCGGTGGCGCGGTCCTCCTCGACGGGAACGCCGTCCAAGGTCAGGCGGCCGTCCCGCGCCGACAGGTGCAGGGTCGAGCGTTCGTCCACCTCACCGTCGAGCAGACGCTCGGCGATCGGGTCCTCCACCAGATTCTGCACCGCCCGCTTCAACGGACGGGCGCCGAAGGCCGGATCCCAGCCGAGGTCGGCGAGCCGGGCGCGGGCCGCGTCGTCGGCGGTCAGCGACAAGCCGCGCTCCGCCAGACGGTCGGCGACGCGGGCAAGCTGGATGTCCACGATGTGGGCCATCTGCTCGCGCCCCAGCCGGCGGAAGATCAGCACGTCGTCCAGCCGGTTCAGGAACTCCGGCCGGAAGGCGCGGCGCACCGCGTCCATCACCTCGACCCGAGCGCCCTCCAGGCTGTCGTCCTCGCCGAGAGCCGTCAGGGCGTCCGCCCCCAGGTTCGACGTCATGATCAGGATCGCGTGGCGGAAGTCCGCCGTGCGGCCCTGCCCGTCGGTCAACCGCCCGTCGTCGAGCGCCTGGAGCAACACGTTCAGCACGTCCGGGTGGGCCTTCTCCACCTCGTCCAGCAGGACGACCTGATAGGGCCGGCGCCGGATCTTCTCGGCCAGCGTGCCGCCGTCGTCATAGCCGACATAGCCCGGGGGCGAACCGATCATGCGGGCGACGGAGTGCTTCTCCATATACTCCGACATGTCGACGCGGGTGACCGCGGTCTCGTCGTCGAACAGGAAGGCGGCCAGCGCCTTGGCCAGCTCCGTCTTGCCGACGCCGGTCGGGCCGAGGAACAGGAAGGAGCCGGTGGGACGGTTCGGGTCCTTCAGACCGGCCCGCGCCCGCCGCACCGCCTTGGACACAGCGCGCACCGCCTCGGCCTGACCGACGACGCGCTCGGCCAGCCGGTCCTCCATGCCCTTCAGCCGCTGCCGCTCGCTGTCCAGCATGCGGTCCACCGGAATGCCGGTCCAGCGGGTGACCACGGCGGCGATGTCCTTCGCCGTCACCTCCTCCCGCTCCGCGTTGGCGCGGGATTCGGCCTCGGCCAGACGCTTCTCCAGATCGGGAACGACGCCGTAGGCCAGCTCGCCGGCCTTTGCCCAGTCGCCGTCGCGCTGCGCGTGCTCCAGCTTGGTGCGGGCCTGGTCCAGCTCCTCCTTCAGGCGGCGCCCCTCGGTGCGCCGGGACTGGCCGACGCGCCACTCCTCCTCCATGGCGGTCAGCTTCGCCTCGTCCACTGCGAGTTCGGACTCCAGCTTGTGCAGCCGCTCCTGCGACGCGGCGTCCGGCTCCGACTTCAGGGCCTCGCGCTCGATCTTCAACTGGGCGACGCGGCGTCCGACGGCGTCCAGCGCCTCCGGCTTGCTGTCGATGGCCATGCGCAGGCGGCTGGCCGCCTCGTCGACGAGGTCGATGGCCTTGTCGGGCAGGCGACGGTCGGCGATGTAGCGGGCCGAGAGCTGCACCGCCGCGACCACCGCCGCGTCGGCGATGCGCACGCCGTGGTGCACCTCGTACTTGCCCTTGATGCCGCGCAGGATCGACACGGCGTCCTCGTCGGACGGCTCGTCGACGTTCACCGGCTGGAAGCGGCGGGCGAGCGCCGCGTCCTTCTCGATGTATTTGCGGTACTCGTCCGGCGTGGTGGCACCGACGCAGCGCAGCTCGCCGCGCGCCAGCGCGGGCTTCAGCATGTTGGCGGCGTCCATCGCGCCGTCCGTGCGGCCGGCGCCGATCAGCGAGTGCAATTCGTCGATGAACAGGATGATGCGGCCCGCCGCCTGCTGCACCTCGGAGAGGACGGCCTTCAGCCGCTCCTCGAAGTCGCCGCGGAATTTGGCGCCGGCCAGCAGGGCGGTGAGGTCGAGCGCGAGCACACGCCGGTCCTTCAACCCCTCCGGCACGTCGCCGGAGGCCAGCCGCTGGGCCAGCCCTTCCACCACGGCGGTCTTGCCCACGCCGGGCTCGCCGATCAGGACGGGGTTGTTCTTGGTGCGCCGGGCCAGGACCTGGATGGTCCGCCGGATCTCGTCGTCGCGGCCGATCACCGGGTCGAGACGGCCCTGGCGCGCCTCTTCCGTCAGATCGCGGGCGTACTTGGCGAGCGCCTCGCCCATCTGGGCATCCTCCTGCCGGTCGGCGGGGCGGTTCCTGCTCAGCGACTCGACGCCCTCGACCAGCACCGCGGGATCGACACCGGCGCGGTGGAACAGCGCGCGGGTGCTGCCGCCCTGGGCGGCCAGCGATTCGAGAAGCCGTTCGGGGGAGACGAACTTGTCGCCGGCACCCCGCGCCGTTTCGACGGCGTTCTGGAGCACGCCGGCGAGCGCCGGGGACATGAAGATCGGGTGCGGCCCTTCGCCTTCGACGCGGGTCTGGCGGTTGAGGGTTTCCTCGGCGGCGGTCTTCAAAAGCTCGGGGTCGCCGCCGGCATCGCGGATCAGCTTGGCGGGCACGCCGTCGGCGTCCTCGACCAGGGCCTTCACGAGATGTTCGGGGACGAGCTGTTGGTGGCGTCCGGCGAGAGCCGCCAGTTGCGCAGCCTGGATGACGCCGCGCGCACGGTCGGTGAACAGACCGAAGTCCATCAGGCACTCCGTTCGTTATGGTTCCCGCCCTTTGCGAAGGCGCGGGAAGACGGCCTGTGTGGCCCGCACCATGCGCGGCCCCGGTCGCCTCAAGGGAACAGATGGGCAGGGATGCCGCCCCGATCAAGACGGCCGCCCAGACGGTGGGGCAAGGCTGTCTTGCGCCTGCAATGTCTCACTATATGGACGGCAATTTATTTATTTGACACACTCCGTACGTCTTCATAAAGTGGTGGAAACTGATATGCCAGATATCGGACAACAACGCGGGAGGGAGGATATGGCCGGCATCGGAGCAAATCCGCTCGATGCACAAGCGTCGCCGGAGAAGCCGCAGGCCTCCGGAACCCAGACGCTGATGCGCGGCCTCGCCCTCCTGGAATGCGTGGCGGCGGGCATCGGTGACGTGAAGGGCATCGCCGCTCGGCTGGGCACGCCGCGCAGCACCACGCACCGGATGCTCAACAGCCTGACCCAGGACGGCTATCTGCACCACGTACCCTACAAGGGCTATCTGCTGGGGCCGAAGCTGATCGCGCTCGGGATGCGCGCGCTGGAGCAGCGCCCGCTGGTCGCCATCGCCCGCCCGCACATCGAGGAGCTGGCCCGCCAGACCGGCGACACCGTCCATCTCGGCGTCGTCGAGGGGGCGGAGGTCTTCTACCTCGACAAGATTCCGAACACGCGCGGGCTGGAGATGCGGTCGCGCATCGGCCTGCGCATGCCGCTGGCCTCCACGGGGCTGGGCAAGGCGCTTCTCCTCGGCCTGCCGCGCGAACGCTGGTCCGAGCTGTACGAACACGCGCTCCGCCTGACCGCGGCGGCGCCGGAACGGCCCCCGCTGGCGCCCTGGCCGGAGTTCGAATCCCGGCTGGCCGCCTATGTGGACCGCGGCTGGTCCTTCGACCTTGAAGAAAACGAAATCGGCATCCGCTGCGTCGGCGCGCCGATCCGTGACGTCCGCAACCAGGTCGTCGCCGCCATCAGCGTGGCGAGCGCCGTGCCGTACATGCCGGACGAACGGATGGAGGAGCTTGGACCCGTGGTCCGGGCGGTCGCCGACGCGATTTCAAAGGATTTGGGATGGAAACGGGACGAACGGGCGTCGGGGCATCGCTGATCGCCCTCGACTGGGGAACCTCGAGCCTGCGCGGCTTCCTGATGGGCCGCGACGGGCAAGTGCTGGACCAGCGCGCCAACGCGCACGGCATCCAGAACCTGCCGATGCCGGGCATCACCGGTTTCGAGCAGGCCTTCACCGACCTGTGCGGCGATTGGCTGGCAGCATATCCGGGCTTGCCGGTGGTGGCCGGCGGCATGGTCGGCAGCGCCCAGGGCTGGCGCGAGGCCCCCTATGTCCGCTGCCCCGCCGACACGACCACCCTGGCCTCGCAGGCCATTCCGGTGGAGAGCGCGTCGGGCTCCCGCATCCTGATCGCGCCGGGCGTCCTCTACGACCCGCCGAGCGGCCCGCCGGACATCCTGCGCGGCGAGGAGATCCAGATCGCCGGCGTGCTGGCCGACCGTCCCGACTGGGGCCGCGACGCCTGCATGGTGCTGCCCGGCACCCATTCCAAATGGGTGGAGATCGTCGGCGGGCGCATGATCCGCTTCTCCACCTACATGACCGGCGAGACCTTCGCCGTCCTGTGCAAGCATTCGATCCTCGGCCGGCTGATGCCGGCGGACGCCGCCCCGGCGGAGGCCGAGTCCGACGCCGCCTTCGCCGAGGGCGTGCGGGCGGCGCAGGCCAGCGGGCCGGGCGACTTCACGCACCAGATCTTCGCCGCGCGCACGCTCGGCATCACCCGCCGCATGCCGGCGGAGCTTCTGAAGGACTACCTGTCCGGCCTGCTGATCGGCCACGAGCTGGTCTCCGGCCTCGGCCACATGCGCAACGAGCTGCATGAGGGCCGCCCGCTGCTGCTGATCGGCGAGGGCGCGCTCTGCCGCCGCTACGTGCGCGGCCTGGAGCTGCTGGGCGTCGAGCCCACCGACCGGCTTGAGAACACCGCCCCGCGTGGGCTTTTCCAGTTTGCCGTTGCCGCCGGCCTGATCGCGCCGGCGGGGGAGTGACGACCATGTCCGATGAGTCCCTGAAGGCCCGTTTCGACGCCGCCTTTTCCGCCCTGCCGCTGGTCGCCATCCTGCGCGGGCTGACCCCCGCGGAGGCGGAGGGCGTCGCGCAGACGCTCTACGACAGCGGCTTCCGCATGATCGAGGTGCCGCTGAACTCGCCCGATCCGTTCGACAGCATCGCCGCCATCCGCCGGCTGTTGCCGCGCGACGCGCTGGTCGGCGCCGGCACGGTCCTGACGGTGGAGCAGGTGGCCCGGCTCAAGGAGATCGGCGCCGAACTGGTCGTCATGCCGCACGCCGACACCGCGGTGATCCGCGCCGCCAAGGCCGCGGGGTTGGTCAGCCTGCCCGGAATCGCCACGCCGACGGAAGCTTTCGCAGCGCTGTCAGCCGGGGCCGACGCCCTGAAGATCTTCCCGGCGGAGCTGGTCGGTCCGCGCATCGTCAAGGCGATGCGCGCCATCCTGCCCGCCGGCACCCGCCTGCTGCCCGTGGGCGGCATCGCCCCGGACACCATGGCGCCGTTCCTGGAGGCCGGCGTGGCCGGCTTCGGGCTGGGTTCCGCACTCTACGCGCCGGGCCTGTCCGCCGCCGAGGTCGGAGAGCGGGCGGACGCCTTCGTCGCCGCGTGGCGGCGCCTCAACCCGCGCTGACCGAATCAGGACAACAGCACACCACCCGCGGCCGGTCGCAGAACGCGCCGCGGGCTTTCCTCCCCCTCACCATCACAAGCAATTTTCCAGGGAGAACGTTCATGAAGGGCTATCGTTTCGTCACCGGCGCCGTCGTCGGCGCGCTGACCTCCGCCACGATGATGGTCGCCGTACAGGCCGCCGAGTACCCGACCAAGGCAATCGAGCTGATCGTTCCGTACGCGGCCGGCGGCGGCACCGATCTGGTCGCCCGCGCCTACGCGGACGCCGTGAACCGCCATCTGCCGCAGTCGGTCGGCGTGGTGAACAAGACCGGCGGCGGCGGCGCCGTCGGCCTGTCGGAGATCATGGCCGCCCGTCCGGACGGCTACCGCATCGGCATGGGCACCGTGGAGATCACCACCCTGCCGAACCTCGGCGTCGCCCGCTTCACGGCCGATGATTTCACCCCGATCGCCCGCCTGAACGCCGAGCCGAGCGCCATCACGGTCAACGCCAACGCGCCGTGGAAGACCATCGAGGAGTTCCTGGCCTACGCCAAGGAGAATCCGGGCAAGGTCCGCATTGGCAACTCCGGCACCGGCGCCATCTGGCACCTTGCCGCCGAGGCCCTGGCGACCAAGTCCGGCCTGAAGTTCAGCCACATCCCCTATGATGGCGCCAACCCGGCGGTCACGGCACTTCTCGGCAACCACATCGAGGCGGTCAGCGTCAGCCCGGCCGAGGTGTCCAGCCACGTCGCCGCCGGCACGCTGCGCATCCTGGCCGTGATGGACGACCAGCGCTCCAAGGCGTTCCCGGACGCCCCGACGCTGAAGGAGAAGGGCATCGACGTGACGGTCGCCACTTGGCGCGGCATCGTCGTTCCGAAGAAGACCCCGGCGAACATCGTCGAGACTCTGCGCACGGCCTCCAAGAAGGCGGTCGAGGAGCAGGGCTTCCGCGACCAGCTGACCAAGATGAACCTCAGCTACGCCTATCTCGATGGCCCGGAGTACAAGGTGGCCATGGAGAAGGACGCCGAGATGTTCAAGGCGCTGATGAAGCAGATCGGCCTGTCCAAGTAAGGCTTGCCGTTCACGCAAGCCGCATCCCCGGCGTGTCCCCGGCGGCCTTCGGGCCGCCGGGCGTCCGAAGGAGATTCACTCATGAGCAACGCTCCCGCTCCGGGCGGCAAGGTCGGCCTGCGCCCGCAGGACCGCCTTGCCACGCTGGTCATCGCCGTCCTGGTCATGGCCGTCGCTGTCGCCGCCATCATCGTCGCGGGTGACTTCCCGCCGACCATGCTGGAAACCGACGTCGGCCCCGCCCGTTTCCCGATCATCTTCGCCGTGGCCCTGCTGGTGCTGTGCGCGATCCTGGTCTTCAACACGCTGCGTGCGCCCGCCGCTCCCCCGGACGATCCGGCGGAGGCCGAACCCAAGGCCAGCTACGGCACTGTGGCCATCGGCATCGTCGCGACCGCCGTCTGCCTGTACGCCATGGAGTTCGTCGGCTACGCCATCGCGACTCCGATCTACCTGTTCGGCCTGATGTGGCTGATGGGACGGCGCAACCTGCTCGCGAACGCCGCTATCGCCGCCGTGCTGACCGCGCTCATCTACGCCGCTTTCGCCATCGCGCTCAGCGTGCCGCTTCCGGTCGGGAGTCTTTTCGAATGACCCGAACCGATCCGACCGGCCGCAACGCTCCGCTGACGGAGGGGTGAGATGTACGAACTCGATATGCTTCTTCACGGCGCGCAAGCGCTGCTCAACCAGCCCATGGCGCTGTTGCTCGCCCTGTTCGGCGTCACGCTGGGCATCATCATCGGCGCGCTGCCCGGCCTGACGGCGACGATGGGCGTGGCCATCCTGCTGCCCTTCACCTTCGGCATGGACCCGCTGTCGGGCCTGTTGATGATTTCCGGCGTCTTCTTCGGCGGCATCTACGGCGGGTCGGTCACGGCCATCCTGCTGAAGATCCCGGGCACCCCGGCCGCCGCCGCCACCGCCATCGACGGCTACGAGTTGACCAAGAAGGGGCAGGCCGGCATCGCGCTCGGCACCGCCACCTTCTCGTCATTCCTGGGCGGAACGGCCAGCGTCTTCGTGCTGATCTTCCTGGCACCGGTGCTGGCCCGTTTCGCCCTGGAGTTCAGTGCGTCGGAGTCCTTCGCGCTCGCCGTCTTCGGCCTGTCGATCATCGCCAGCATTTCCGGGGTGTCGGTCATCAAGGGCCTGATCTCCGGCTTTCTGGGCCTGCTGCTGGCAACCGTCGGGCTCGATCCGATGGGCGGCTTCCCGCGCTACACCGGCGGCTACACTGAACTGTTCAACGTGCCCTTCATCCCGGTGATGATCGGCCTGTTCGCCGCCGCCGAGGCCTTCAAGTCGCTGGAGGACCCACAGGTCCGCGCCGGCATGGCCGCGGCGCTGGACCGCATCATCCCGCCCTGGCACATGTTCCGCCGCCAGCTGGGCAACATCGCGCGCTCCTCGGGCCTCGGCATCGTCATCGGCATGATTCCCGGCGCCGGCGCCGACATCGCCGCCTTCGTCGCCTACAACGAGGCCAAGCGGTTCAGCAAGACGCCGGAGAATTACGGCAAGGGCGAGCTGGGCGCCGTCGCCGCCTGCGAATCCGGCGCCAACGGCTGCACCGGCGGCGCGCTGCTGACCATGCTGACTCTGGGCATTCCCGGCGACGCGGTGACCGCGGTGATGCTGGGCGCCCTGACGCTCCAGGGGCTGCAGCCCGGTCCGCTGCTGTTCAAGGACCACGCCGATCTGGTCTTCACGCTGTTTGCCGGCATGCTGGTCTGCTACGTCTTCATGCTGGTGGTCGGTCTCGGCTCGCTGCGCTTCATGGGGCGCATCCTGCAGATGCCGAAGTCGGTGCTGACGCCGTGCATCCTGGCGCTGTGCATCGTCGGCACCTACGCCATCAACAACAGCATGTTCGACATCTGGATCATGCTGGCCGCCGGCGTCGTCGGCTACTTCATGCAGAAGTGGGACTTCCCGGCCTCGCCCGTCGTGCTCGCCCTGATCATGGGGCCGATGGCGGAGGCGAACTTCCGCCGCGCGCTGTCGCTGTCCAACGGCAGCTACGACTTCCTCTACACCCGTCCGATCACCGCGGTCCTGCTGACCATCGCGATCCTGACGCTGATGCTTCCGCTGCTGCGCCGCCTGTGGGCGCAACGGTCGGCCGGCGGCCCGTCGACGATCAACCCAGCCGCCGGGAGCAGCCGCATGGGGACCCCGGAATGACCGCCCAAGGAGTTGCCGTCACGAGTGTTGGCCTTGAGGCCGTCTTCGATCCCGATCTGCGCAACGGCACCGGCGAGAACCCGGTCTGGGACGCCGAGCGGGGCTCGTGGACCTGGATCGACATTCCGGCGCGGACCATCCACCGGCTCGACCCCTCCAGCGGCGCCCACCGCCGCTGGACCCTGCCGGAGATGATCGGCAGCCTCGTCCTGCGTCCGGACGGCGGCGTGGTCTGCGCATGCGAAACCGGTGTCTTCGACGTCGATCTGCCGGGAGAGGGCGGGGAGGCGGTGGTCACCACCCTCGCCACCCACCGCTTCCCGAAGGAGGGCATGCGCTTCAACGACGGGCGCTGCGACCGGCAGGGGCGGTTCTGGCTGTCCAGCATGGTCATGGACATCAGCAAGGGCGACGCCTCCGGCCTGTGGCACCGCTTCACGCGGGCCGACGGTCTGACGGAAACCGGAACCGGCGGCTACATCATCCCCAACGGTTCGGCCTTCAGCCCGGACGGGCGCACCCTCTACGCGTCCGACAGCCACCGCGACGTGCGGATGGTCTGGGCCTGGGACTACGACACGGACACCGGCACCGCCGGCAACCGCCGCCCCTTCGTCGACATGCGGGCGATGGTCGGGCGTCCCGACGGCGCCGCGGTGGACGTCGACGGCTGCTACTGGATCTGCTGCCTGGACGAGGGCTGCATCAAGCGCTTCACCCCGAACGGTGAGCTCGACCGCCGCATCGAGGTGCCGATGCGCAAGCCGACCATGTGCGCCTTCGGCGGGCCGGACCTGCGGACGATGCTGGTCACCTCGCTCAGCCGCGGGCCGGCGGACCTCGCCGAGGACCCGCATGGCGGGCGCGTCCTGATGTTCGATCCCGGCGCCCAGGGCCTGCCGGAACCCCGCCTAGCCGATTGAGCCAAGCCAAAACGACACCAAGACACGAGAGGCAAGGAATGTTTGACGATCTGAAGGGCAAGCGCGTTCTGATCACCGGCTCCACCCAGGGCATCGGCCTGGCGGCGGTGGAGGCGTTCGCCCGCGCCGGCGCCAAGGTCGCCATGAACGGCCGCCGCACCCCGGCGGACCTGGAGGCCACGCTGGCCCGTCTGAACGGGCTGGGCGGCGAGGTCGTCTTCCTCCAGGCCGACGTGTCGGACAGCGCGGCGTGCGGCACGCTCGTCGATGCCTTCGTCGAGCGCTTCGGCGGCATCGACGTGCTCATCAACAACGCGGGTGGTCTGGTCGCGCGAAAGCCGCTGCCGGAGATCGACGACGCCTTCTTCGACGCGGTGACCGACCTGAACTCCCGCTCCGCCCTGATGGTGACCAAGCATGCCCTGCCGCACCTGAAGGCTGCGGCGGCGCAGAGCGGCACCACCTCTTCGGTGATCTCGGTCGGTTCGGTCGCCGGCTACACCGGCGGCGGTCCGGGCGCCGGCCTCTATGGAGCGGCCAAGGCGTGGCTGCACAACATCCAGAAGAACTGGGTTGCCTTCCACACCAAGGACGGCATCCGCTTCAACATGGTGTCGCCGGGCACCTTCGACACGGCCTTCCACGCCGACAAGGACGAGGACACCAAGGCCCGCATCGGCTCCGGCTTCCCGATGGGCCGCTTCGGCCGTCCGGAAGAGTGCGCCCCGACCTTCCTGTTCTTCGCGTCGCACGCCTGCAGCGGCTACATCACCGGGCAGGTTCTCGACGTCAACGGCGGCCAATACATGCCGTAACGATTGGTGGTTCCGTCCGCGTCCGCCCGGTCAGAGCGGGCGCGGCGGGATCGCGGAGTTGAATGCCGACGTCGTGAAAGCCGCCGTTTTGGCGGCGATGGCCGGCAGGGTGGGGAAGGGCACGCCGTCCTCGCACCGCAGTTGCCGGGCCACCGCGTGAAGGGTACCGTGATGGCGGCGGCAGAGGATGCCGTCGGCGTCGCGGTCGTAGAGCCGGACGAACTGGACGGGCGCCGCCCCGTCCTCGGCATGGACCTCCACCTCCACCAGATGGGTGCAGAAGGAGCAGGCGGTCAGCGGGTCCGTTGAATCGAAGGCCACGCCGGCCTCCAGACAGCGCCGGGCGAAAGCTTCCAGAAGCACCGATGCGCTGTCCACCGTCTCCAGCCCGCGCAGGGCGCGCACGACGTCGCGCATATGGCCGACCTCCGGCAGGATCAGCCCGGCTGCGGAATGGCGGTCGTGGATCACCAGCTTCATCATGATGCGCAGGCCGTCTCGAACCGGGTGTCCCGGTGGTTGACCGTGCCGCTCCCGGCGTAGCCGGGCCGGCTCGACCACACCCGCTGGCGGATGCGGATCTGCGTCCGGCAGTCGGCCGAGCAGTAGAGCGGGGCGGGGCCGCGGCCGGATGCGCGGGTGAACGGACGCCCGCAGCAGGCGCAATGCAGCTTGGGCGTGGGAAGAGGTGGTGTCGTACGGATGTGTGTCGGCGTCGGCATGGCTGGATTCACGAAGCATTTCCAAAGTTGGACGGACTATACGGGTGGTCTGTGACAGTTTGACGGGTGGGGGCGGGCTACCACTTTTTCGCGCTCCGGCCGCCGCTCGCGGACACGGAAACGCCATTGAGCATCGGCCGGTTCCCATGACAGGGCGTGGCGTTTGGTAATTTCGGGCGATGCTTAAAATGCAGTTGTTTTTCCGGCAGAACATAATTTGAAACGGTTGTTGTCTGAGTGAATGGCACCGATAAATTGTCTTTGACGATAAAAAATCGCGTTGTAATGTCCCTTTGGCGGACGAGGGTGTTTCAGCGAACCGGTGATGCACTGGTTGTGGCCGGCGCCCTGATCAGGGGCAGTGCCGGATCGTCCCTTTCCGCCGCAAGAGGAAGGGGCGGATATGGGAGCACCGACGAAGGCGACGATCCTCATCGTGGATGACACCGCCGACAACCTTTCGCTGCTGAGCAGCCATTTGAAATCCATTTATACGGTCAAGACCGTGAACAACGGCGATGCCGCGCTGCGCATCGCCTTTTCCGACCAGCCGCCGGATCTGATCCTGCTCGACGTCATGATGCCGAGCATGGACGGATACGAGGTGTGCCGCCGCCTGAAGGCCGATCCGCGGACCCGCGACGTTCCGGTGATCTTCCTCACCGCCCGCACGTCGGTCGAGGACGAGAAGTTCGGGCTGGACCTGGGCGCCGTCGATTACATCAGCAAGCCGATCAGCCCCCCCATCGTGCTGGCGCGGGTGAAGAACCACCTGTCCTTGAAGGCCACCGCCGACTCGCTGCGGGCCACCGTCGAGGAGGTGCGCGCCGCCCACAGCCGGCTGGAGGAGACGCAGCAGCATCTGATCCAGACGGAGAAGATGGCGGCCCTGGGCCTGCTGGTGTCCGGCGTCGCGCACGAGATCAACACGCCGATCGGCGTGGCCCTGACCGCGGTCTCCCATCTTTCGGGGCTGGTCGAATCGCTGGCCTCGCAATTCCAGAATGGGGCGATCCGCAAGTCCGACCTTGCCCGCTTCCTGGAAAACGCACGGGAAGGGACGCTGCTGGTCACAACCAACATCGTCCGCACCGCCAATCTGATCCAGAGCTTCAAGCAGGTGGTGGTGGACCGCGCCGGATCGGAACGGCGGGTGTTCGATCTCAAGGACTATCTCTTCGACGCCCTGTTCGGGCTGGACCCGCATTTGCGCGAGGCCGGGCACAGCCTTACCGTGTCCTGCCCCGCCGGATTGACCATCGACAGCCATCCCGGCCCGTTGTCGGAGGTGCTGTCCATCCTGATCCGCAACGCCGTGGCCCACGCCTTCCGGCCGGGGCAGAGCGGGCGCGTGATCCTGTCGGTCATGCTGCGGGAGGAGGATTGGGTGGAACTCCGCCTGTCCGACGATGGCAGGGGGATCGATCCGGAGCATCTGCCCAAACTGTTCGATCCCTTCTTCACCACCCGCCGGGGCATCGAGTTTCCGGGGCTGGGGCTCTACATCGCCTTCAACCTCGTCCATCAGGTTCTTCAGGGGACCATCGAGGTGGAAAGCCTGTCCGGCGGCGGCGCCAGCTTCGTCGTCCGCATGCCGCGGCGCGTGTCCGCCCTGGCCGAAGCGCCGGCCTGACGCCCGCGCGCGACGCCGCGACTGGCGCGGGGACCGAAGTCAGGACGGCGGAATACGCGCAGCGACCCGCTGCAGCACCGCAGGAGGATCGACCGGCTTGGCGATGTAATCCACCGCCCCCATGGCGAAGCCGCGCTCCCGATCGGCTTCGTCGGCACGTCCCGTCAGGAAGATCACCGGGATGTCGCGTGTTGCCGGCGCTTCCTTCAGGGCGGCGCAGACTTCGTAGCCGTCCATCTCCGGCATCACCACGTCCAGCAGGATCAAATCGGGCGCCGGGGAGGAGGCGGCGATTTCCAACGCCTTGCGCCCGTTGTTGGCGACCTTCACCCTGTAGCTCTCCTTCAGCAGTCCGCTCAGCAGCTTCAGGTTGTCCGGCGTGTCGTCCACGATGAGGATCGTGGGCTTCGGCGCAGCGGGAGCCGGTGCGGGCGATGCGATGTCCATGAAATCAGTCCGATTTGGGGGGCGGCAGGGCCGGCGTCGGTTCAGGCTTGGGCGGTCATGCCGCGGTCGGTCAGGGCCGCATCCAGGGCCGCGGCGGCCTCGTCGAAGTCGAAGTTGCGGATCTGGCCAGCGATGGCCTCGAACCGGTCGGGGAAGGCGGCGCGCAGAAGGTCGGCGTTCGCGGCCAGGGCCTCCTCGGCGTCGGGGTCGCTGTCGTGCAGAAGCTGGCGGATTTGCCCGCACACGGCGAGAAGCGCGTCCGCATCCACCACGCTAGGCGGGGCGGTGGACGGCGCGGCGGCGCCCGTCGGTGTCAGCGCCGCCTCAAGATGGGCGAGCAAGGCGCCCAGCGGCGGTTCCAACGCGGCCAGCCGTGCGTCGATCTCCGGGCGTGGCCGGGCGTCGCGGATGACCGCCTCCAGATCGGTGGCGGCATCCTGGACGGGGTGGGCGCCGATGTTGCCGGCGGTTCCCTTCAGCGTGTGGGCGTAACGCTCCGCCGTGGCGAGGTCGCCGGAGTCCAGCGCGTCGCGGATGGCGGTCACCACCGCGCGCTGACCGGCGGCGAACTTGCGCAGAAGGTCGAGGTAGAGGCGTTTCTTCCCCAGCACCCGCGACAGCCCGGTGACGGTGTCCAACCCTGGAACACCGGCGGGCAGGTCGCCCATATCCTCCACGGCCGAAGCCGGCGGAGAAGCGGGCGCCTCGGCGCCGAGGCCCGGGCGGGGCGCGATCCAGGTGAGCAGGGTGGTCCACAGCGCATCCGGGTCGATGGGCTTGGCCAGATAATCGTTCATGCCGGCGTCCAGGCAACGCTCGCGGTCGGCCTGCATGGCATTTGCGGTCATCGCGACGATGGGCAAATCGGCGAATCCCTGCCGGCGGATCTCCAGGGTCGCGGCGACGCCGTCCATGACCGGCATCTGCATGTCCATCAGCACGAGGTCGTAGCGGGCCTCCTGCACCATGTCGACGGCGATGGCGCCGTTCTCCGCAACCTCCACCGCCAGCCCGGCATCGCCCAGCAGTTCGCAGGCCACCTGCTGGTTCAGATCGTTGTCTTCAGCCAGCAGGACGCGGGCGCCACGCAGGCGCGACAGGTCGGCGGCGGCGGTCGTCGCCGGAGGGGCGTCCGTGGTCTGCTCGTCGGCGCCCAGAACCCGCATGATGCCGTCGAACAGCGCCGACGGGTTGACGGGCTTGAACAGCACCTCTTCGATGGCCGTGTTCTCGGCGCCTTTCAGCACCTCTTCCCGGCCGTAGGAGGTGACCATGATGTGGTGGGGCGCCTGATCCAGCTCCAGCGCGGCGAGTCCGGCGGAAGTCTCCAGCCCGTCCATTCCCGGCATCTGCCAATCCAGCAGAACGACGCGGAACGGCCGCCCTTCGCGCGCCGCGAACCGCGCCGCCTGGATGGCCGCGGGGCCGGACTCCACCGCTTCGGCGGTGAAGGACATGGCCGACAGCATGTCGGTCAGCACCACGCGGGCGTTCTCGTTGTCGTCCACCACCAGACAGCGCAGGCCGCGCAGGTCGGGCCGCGGCAGCAGAACGCGGCGCGGCCTGTCGCGGCCCAGCCGGGCGGTGAACCAGAAGCTGGAGCCGCGGTCCGGTGCGCTGTCCACCCCGACCGCGCCGCCCATCAGCTCGGCCAGCCGCTTGGAGATCGCCAGACCAAGGCCGGTTCCGCCGTACTTGCGTGTGGTCGACGCGTCGGCCTGCTGGAAGCTCTGGAAAAGCTGATTTTTCTGGTCATCGTTCAAGCCGATGCCGGTGTCGCGCACCTCGAAGCGGATCAGCAGGTCGCTCCCGGCCTCTTCTTCCAGCCGGACGATGATGGCGATCTCGCCACGCTCGGTGAATTTGACCGCGTTGTTGGCGTAGTTGACCAGGATCTGCCCAATGCGCAGCGGGTCGCCGATCAGGTCGCTCGGCACGTTCTGTGCGACGTCGAAGATCAGCTCCAGCCCCTTGGCGGCGGCCTTCTCGGCGATCAGGTCGGCGAGCGAGCCCAGCACCTTGTCGAGGTGGAAGCCGGTGCGCTCGACGCTCAGCTTCCCAGCCTCGATCTTGGAGAAGTCCAGGATATCGTTGATGATGCCCAGCAGATGCTGGCCGGACTGGCTGATCTTGAGGACGTAGTCCCGCTGGCGCGGCGTCAGGTCGGTCTTCAGCGCCAGATGCGACAGGCCGATCACCGCGTTCATCGGGGTGCGGATCTCGTGGCTCATGTTGGCGAGGAAGCTGGCCTTCGCCTGGGACGCCGCCTCCGCCCGGTCACGGGTCAGGCGCAGTTCCTCGGCCTGGGTGCCCAGCCGGACGACGGCGTCCAGGATGCTGTCCAACTCCTCCGTGCGGGCACCGGGAAGCCGGATGTCGCGCTCGCCCTCGCCGATGCGGCGCAGGCCGTCGGCAGCGAAGAGCAGCGGCCGCACCACATGGCGGCGGATCAGCAGCCCGGCGGCGATGAAGATGGCCAGCACCGCGACGAAAGCGAACTGGATGACCTGCGACACCAGGCGGGTGCGCTCCTGGATCTGGCCGAGACGGCCGGCCGTCAGTTCGGTCACGTCGACCAGAAGCCGGTCGCCGACCGTGTTCAGTTCAACGAGCGTCTGCGCCCATTTCTCGGCGAGGTGCTCCTCCTCGGCGGGCGCGGCCGCGTCGCCGGCCGGGGCGCTCTCCAACCGCCGCGCCTTAGCCGAAGAGACCTGCCGGATGACCGAATAGGCGTCGGTCACCTGCCGTTTCAGCGCGGGATCGAACTGGAAGGTCGGGTGGAAGGCCAGAGCCTGGGCGGCCAGCAGGGCCTCGCGGCGGCGGCGGGGGGCGTCGGCGGAGAGGACGATCGCCCCCGACTGCTTCAGCCGCTCCAGATTCACGACGGCGCGCTGGCGCTCCAGGATCAGAGGCACCATGCGGTCCTGGCTGTCGGCGGCCAGCCGTTCCATCTTGCCCTGCTCCGCGACGATGCCGAGGAAGAGCAGGCCGATCAGCGCCAGCAGGATCGCGCCGCCGGTGAGAATCGCCGGCTGCAGCCGTACGCGGGGATTCCTGCGGTCACGGGCGGACGCCATGGCTGGTTCCGGTTCAGTAGATGTCGAAGGGGAAGTATTGACGGTTGATCCGCTGGTAGGTGCCGTCGTTGCGCAACGCCGTCAGCGCCCGGTCCACCGCCGCCTTCAACGCATGCTGGCCGGGCGGGAAGACGATGTGCACGGTCCCGCCCAACCCGTCGTCGGACATCGGGGTGCCGATGGTCTCGAATCCGTCCCCGTCGTCGGACAGCAGGAAATGCACCACGTTCAGCGTCGGTCCGATGGCCATGTCGCTTTGGCCGCTGCGCATGGCGTCCCATAGGTCGTCGAGCGTGGAGACGGGCACCAGGTTGGCGTGCAGCGTCGGGGCGGCGTCGGCCAGACGGACCAGGGCCGCGTGCTGCCGCGAGCCGCGGATAGCGGCGATGCGCCGGCTGCGGATGGCCTCCTCCAGACCCAGTTCCGGCGTCCCCCGGCGCCCGACCAGACTGGTGCTGGACCGCCAATAGGGAATCGAGAACAGGAGCCGCTGCTCCCGGTCCGGCGTGCGCAGCACGTTGCCGAAGCCGATGTCGTAGCGGCCTGCGGCGACGTCGTCGATGATCTGCTTGAAGGGGGCGGCATCGAAGCTGCACACCGCACCCAGCGAACGGCACAGCTCGCGGCCGAAATCGATGTTGAAGCCGAACAGGACGCCGGCGGCGTCGCGATCGCTGAAAGGCGGGGAGTGGTCGATGACCACGATGCGCAGGAACGGCCGGTCGGTCGGGGGCGGCGCGTCCGCCCGGACCGGCTGCGGCAGTGCAAGACCGGCCAGCAGGACCATGACGGCCAACAGGGCGTGTGCGGTGACGGAGCGCATCTGGAAACCCATCGCGGCCTCAGTACATCCGGAAGGGCAGGAAGCGGGAACTGATGGCGTCGTACCGCCCATCCGCGAGGATCGCTCGCAGGGCCATGTTGACGCGGTCGCGCAATTCCTCGCGCCCCAACGGCAGGGCGATGGCGGACTCGCCGCCCAGCCCGCTTTCGGTCAGCGGGTCGCCCACGACCTCCAGTGCCTCCCCCTCCGCGCTGGTCAGCAGATGGACGGTGACGGCGGTCGGGGCCAGCGCCAGATCGACCCGCCCGTCCAGAACGGCGCGCAACGCCTCAGCCTGATCGTCGTAGATCACGACCGTTCCGCCGATGTTCTTCGCGGTCAGATAGTCGTACTGCTTCGACCCGCGGGTGACGGAGATGCGCTTCCCCGTCAGATCGGGCGCCACGCCCGGGGACCAATCGCCGGCCCGCCCGATGTAGCTGGAGCTGGACCGCTTGTGGCGGTCGGTGAAGAGGTATTTCCTCATCCGCTCCGGCGTCTTCAGGATGCTGGCGACCGCGAAGTCGGCGGCGTTGCGGTCGAGCAGGTCGAGGACTTCCGGAAACTGCAGGGCGGTGATTTCGCAGCGGATGCCCATGGTGTCGCAAAGCGCGCGGGCGATCTCCACCTCGAAGCCGGTCAGCCTGCCCTGTTCGTCGACCATCGCGTAAGGAGCCATCTTCCAGGTCAGCACGCGGTAGACCTCGTCCGCACGGGCGGGCAGGGCCGAGACGCTGAGCAAAAGGGCAAGCCACACAGTCGCGAAAGGACGAAACGGCGTCAGGCGGATCACGGGCGGCCTCGGCAAAGCGAAAGAATGGAGCGCAACGTCCATCCGGCGCTGCGGCGCCCTGGGTGACGACGCATTGCGGTTGTTCCTCAGCGCTCGGGCCGGATCGATTTCCGGATAAGCCGAGACAATACCATTATATTCAGAACGGTCAACTCAACTAATAAATCTCAAGGTTGTCACGTGGTGGGAAGATGGGCGTGAATCTGTGGAGTATGGTTCAAATTCCTCCACTTCTCCGGGC